>JANYIO010000071.1 GCA_025362015.1 Gammaproteobacteria bacterium
CTTTTATTTTCTTTGGGTCTGCGAGCTGATAGCCTAGCACTTCAGTGATGTGTTCAGATGTTGCATCTTGATCATATAAGGTAATAATATTTTTTTTCGGAAATCCTAATTTTGTTTCCAAATGTTCGGCAACAGCTTTGGCGTCATTCACGGCGTACTCCAGCTTTGGCCAAGACTGGTAATTATTAATGCCAATGACAACTGCCCAGCTTTCACCATAAAAATCTGTTGCTGCAGTTTGAATTTTTGGTAAACCCGTTAAGTTTTCTGAAAAGCTTCTGCCATCCAATGTCACTACACGGTAACCCTGTTCTGCCAGTGCGGTGAGAATGTCTGGCAGTGCATTGATGATTTGTTTATGAATATCGTGAAAGAGTAAAATCCCCTTTTTGTTTTTGTCCAATTCGCGCAGGGTTCTATCGACAATCGATTCAGGAATTGGATCGGCCCAATCCATGGAATCAATATTCCACAGCACCGAAACCATACCTTCGTCATTAGCGAGTACATCCAATTCTTTGTCATGTGAACCATAGGGTGGGCGAAATAAAGTATTGGCACTGCCTTTTGCTTTATTGAGTAATAAATTGGTTTTCTCCATTTCTTCTTTACGATTGTTTTGATCGAGCTTAGTAAGAATGGCATGGCTGTAGCTGTGGTTGGCTAATATATTTCCCTCATCGATAATGCGTTTAGCAATTGCTTCATTGCGAGTGCTGGTAATGGATTTTCCGGTGGCATCAGTATCGCCTAAATTTTTGCCAAGACTAAAAAAATAACCATGGACTTCATACTGTTTGAGTATGTCGAGAATCAGTGGCGTATTGTGCTGGTGAGGGCCATCGTCAAAAGTCAGTACGACAGTTTTTTCTGGCAGGTTATTGCCCCATACAATTTTTGGAGCTTTATCAACTAAAGTATCTACTTTGGATTTTACATCGTTCTCGCCGCGAGTCATGTAGCGAAATAATTGCACCTGTTCGCGGGTATAAAATTGTATAAGTTCTTTGACGTTGTATTTTCCATCAAGAAATTTAATATATTCTGACCAAAGTTCATAGCTTGCCCCGCGCGTGCCTAGCTTATCCAATGCTTTACCGTAATCACCCCGGTATTGGTTAAATATTTTTTTATAGTGATTGATCGTGAGCTGTAGTTTTGCAAATTCAGCCTGCGGCAATTTGCGTTCTTGCTCTATGGTTTCAAATTCATCGTATAAGTCGCTAAACGCCAGTAAATCCGCCGGGTGATCTTGTAGTTTGCTTTCCGTATAGCTGATTAATGCTTGGCTATTAGGGGTTAAATGCTGATCCTTAGCGGCTGCATCTATTCCTATCTGTGTTAGCAGGGTTTCTATAAGTTCCCGTTTTGCCGCGTAGGCATTGCGCGCTGCAAATATATTATCGGTGAGCGGATCATTAGAAGGGCTTTTATCCAGCAGCAGTATCATGGCGCGATGGGCTTCGATTATTTTATCGAACGTCATTTTATCGTCTGCAAAAACAGTTAGAGATAAGCTTAGCCCAAGTAGGCCAACCAAAATTTTGATATTGTTGCTTAAATTCATTTTCATGCTGTTCCTTTGATGTCAATAATCTGCTTGAAATGTATAGATCAAATTCAGTGTAAATGTTAGTCGAGTATAGCCTTAAAGCTAGAGCCTGACTTATGCATTGTTATTTGTTGGTGATACTACGCTGTAGTGAAAGAATAAAATTGACCCCATCGTGGGTATTTTCGGCGGTAATAGTTCCGCCCATTTTTGCCATATAAGTCTTTGCGACGAATAAGCCTTGGCCGCGATTGCCGTTGGCACCCGAGTCAGGTTGATCAGAGACACCATACTCAAATATTGTATCAATTAATGTTGGTACTATTTGTGGGCCAACATTATGGATTCTTATGGTTACAAGTGCTTCACTGGTCTCCAGATTTATGGTAATAACGGATTGCGGCGTACGATAACGATCAGCATTGCGTAAAATATGTGTAATAACATCTTCCAATGAATACTCATCAGCTTTAATTAAAATGTTAATTTTTTCTTCGCATATAAATTCCACTTGCGGAATGCCAACACACTCCGCATTTTCTGCAATGTTTTTCAGAAAAGTAACTATATCGATTTCATTAATCTGCAGCGTAGTTGATTGGAATGCCTCGCTGGGTGATGCGCTGCCGTACAACACGCGAATGGCTTGTTGCATGCGTTGAATATAACGATGACTTTGGTCATCTGAGTTGCCATGCAAAGCCATCAAGGATTGCAGTGGTGACATAATTTCATGACCAACGGCGTGCCACAAATCTTTTTCCTGTTCGGTGCGAATTTTTTCTCTATTAACATCTTCCTTTACTCGCCGCAGAAGATTGTGTAAGCAGCTTGCCAGGATTCCCAGCTCATCGTTATTTCGCAAATTGCTCAGATCAAATAACTCCAAACCTTTTGAATCCATAACCGTTTTGGATAAAGAATCTGCACGTTTAGTCAAAATAGTAATGCGATGAATAATTCCAATTTCGATGAATAGCCAAGCGAGAAAAAGTGCAAGTAGCATAGCACCAACGTACCAGGATACACGAGTGGCTACCACGCTTAAACTTTTGCTAACGCTGCGGACATCGCCTTTTAATAAGACCTGATAGCTATCGATAGGAGTGTTAATGATTTCCAGGTTTTCGAGTGGTGTGTCGTAAGCTTCCACGGGTAAGCGCCGAATAAGTTTCGTCAACAAATTCCATGACTCATCTGCGTCATCAATTTCCCCGGTTAAATTAATAATCTGGTGCTGATTGTTGATATTTTTAATTTGTAAGTTTTCGCCGGGCAAGAGCACGTTTTGTAAATCGAACAACGAAAAAGGCGCCGATGTTGGTTCATTTTTGCTATCAAATAATGGGATTTCGCTATTGGGTGGCAAAATAACTAAAACCACTTGGATTTGATCTAAATATTCTGGCGGCCAGGTGGGGCGTTGTTTTTCAAACAAAGCTTCTTGCATAATTGGAATAGGAAGTCGCAACGAAAAAAATGCATTTTTTTTGCAATCGCTCGTTAAACCTTCGGCATCCGCTTTTGTTTCGGTTGGAGCGCAAGTGGGCTTTTGCCAAATCCAGCCGCGAAAATCTCGCTCAGGTTTGGCGGTAGGTTTTTCAATATTGCTGGCAAGAAATCCGGTCAATCTTCCGTATATACCTTGTATTTTAGGGGTGACGGGTTCCTCTTCAAATAACGCAATCCAGTGATATTCTTCAGCGCCCAAGGAAACACTTACCTGCATACGATGAGCTGAATTTAATATTTGTCCGCCGTGTTTATGTGAAACTAAATCTGTACTGGCGAAGCTGCCTGCAACATAAATATAACCGCCGGCCCAAGGGTTGTTGCCAATGCCTACACAAAGCGAAGCATCGGCTCCGTATTGCAGTAAGCAGCCGGACATAGCGATAGCTTGCTGTACTTTATTCTGATCATCAAAATCGAGAGCAGAAAAGGGTAACAATAAAGGATGAAGTCTTGCGCTTTTATGTGAAGATGGAGGGTTGAGCAACGCCATATGCCCAGTTGGGTGGCGCAGAGTCGCAGCGATTTGCTGCTGTGTTTTTTTAAAATTATTTTGATAATTATAATAGCTGAGCTGTTTTTCCTGTTGTAAAACGGAAATTGCCAAGGTCAGTGTTGAGAGTGCTAGCAGCAAAAAAACTCCGCGAAAAAGTAAGCGAAGCCGGTAGCGCGCGAGAAATGACAATATCATTAATGATCTCCGCCGGTTCCGTTTGAGTCGGACCAACGAAAACCTCTCATGGGTACATTTTCAATGCATTCAAAATGGGGATCAATTTCGCGAAATGCTTCGCGGATAGTGCTGACATGTTTGCGAATATTTTCGCGATTGCGGCCGCTTTTAACAACTTGATACAAGTCCTCGTAAGACACAACTTGCCCGCGTTTCGCAAATAATACGGAAAGAATTCGTTGGGCGGTAAGTGGTAAATTAATTTGTTGCCCGCGCCAAATAGGTGTGCGTTGCCGCAAAGGATCTACGCTGAGCTCGTCCACGGGAGCGGTGAACAGTTTGGTTTTAGTGTTGGTATCTTGATGTTGTTTGCGCTCCTTAATCGCGCGCAACATTTCCAACACTGTATCGATAAAATCAGACTCTTCGAAAGTGGTTTTTTGTAAGTAGTCCCATGCGTCCAATGCTTTCATTATGCTGCGGTAGATGGTGGCCGGCATGGCTGAAACGACTAGAACCGGTGTGGCCTGTTGTTTGTTAATCGCGTTGATAATGGCAACGCCAGCATGTCGCTCACGGCCCAGCTCTATATCGAGTACCACTAAATCATAATGACCGGTTTGAATGGCGGCCTCAGCTTCGTCGCGAGTAAACCATTGGTCTACCTTGATGTCGGGTTTGGCTGATTCTATCCAACCGCGCAATTGATTGCTGGTAGGTAAATCATCTTCAATGATGGCAACTTTTATCACGCTATTCTCCGGTTAACTCAGGCTATCCAGAGTATAACCTTGCTTGCGTACAAAAGGCTGTGAGCATTTCTTCACGCGGCTGAGGTTTTCTTCTGTTCAAAGAAGCAATAGGTGTTCTTCAGGATGTTTTTGCCCTAGCGCACGCATTGTAGCTTCCGCCCTGAAGCCTTCATGATGTTTATCAAGAATACTCAACAAATATTTGTGAGTCATTCTCTTTCGATAATCAACTTTAAGGAGTCATCTTATGTCTGGTCGTTTTAAAAGTATCCTGGAAACCTTGAAGGTGGCGATAGCGTCAGCCTCGTCAAAAGGTTCGACTGGTTTTAAATTTGGTGTGCAGTCAGCGTCATCAATTGCGCGCGCAACCATTCCCAATCATAGCAAATTGTTGGTAATTGGACTTTTAGGTGGCGCTGGTTATGCGGCCTACAGTCATCCACCGGTAAAGCATATTGATCGCGGTTATGTTGGTGTTCGCATTAATCAGTTAAACGGAAATTTTGTGTTGTTACATGAAGGTACTGCGTGGGTTCTACCGGGAGTGCATGAATTGCATCAATATTCCCTGCAAGATCAAACCTATCGGCCCGAACAAGAGAATAGACAAAACGACAGCGCGCCATTTCAATCAATAGAGGGGTTGTCATTAGGTATTGATTTGACGGTGCGTTATGCGATTAATCCCGATGTATTAAATCCCCAGAAGAAAATGTTGTCGGACGATATCAGTGCCGATGTTGTCGACCCAGCGGTGCAAGGAATTGTGTATAAAATATTTTCTCGCTACACAGTGCGTGAAATATTTTCATCAAAACGCCAGGAAATTCAGCAACAAATTGAAACTGAGTTGAAGCCTAAATTAACCGCTGAAGGTTTGCTGATGCGCAGTGTGATGATTGGGAAAATTAGCCTACCGGAAGATTATAAACGAGGCATGGAGCAGTTGTTGGCAAAAGAACTGGAAAGCGAAAAAATGCGTTACACCTTGGAGTTAAAAGAAAAGCAAGTTAAAGAATCCGAATTTGAAGCGCAAGCTGACAAGGTTCGCAGAGAAACTGCGGCAGAGGCTGCTGCAAGCGAGGAAATAATTGCCGCGAAAGCGCAAGAAGAGGCAATGAAACACGTATTGCCTTTTAAGCAAAAACAAATTGAGCAGCGTCAATACGAAGCTGAGGCAGACAAAGTATCGCGAATCAAAACCTCTGAGGGCTTGGCACAAGCGCGGGTTATAGAAGCTACGGGCGAAGCTGATTCACGCAGAAAATTAGCGGATGCAGAAGCCTATCGCCAGGATCTAATTGGCAAAATTACCAGCAGTCAATTAGAGCGCGATGGTGAGTTGATAACAAAAAACCCACTGCTCATCCAAAAAACTATGGCTGATAAATTGTCTGACAAGGTCTCGGTTATTATCGCGTCTCCGCCAACTGATGGTGGTTTTATTGGCTCAACATTGTTAGGCGCTAATAAAACAATTACTGCGCAATAATTTTTTTGCGAAAACAATTTTTGGAAGACCATTTTTTTAAATGCTATGGGAGATCAAATTATGTGGGGAGAGAAATTATGTTAAGTGCGATCGCATTAATGGCCATTGTGACTTTGGATCAGGCACCATTGCGCGCAGCAGCTCGCGATACTGCGCAACAACAAGCGGTGTTATGGCAGGGCGATAGTTTAGAAATTCGCGGCGAAAAAGCGGATTATTTGCAAGTCTATGATCACAGGCGAGAGCGTGCCGGTTATGTAAAAATATCACAAGTGCGCAAAATATCGTTGCGCCCGGAAGATGCGCCTGAATCCATGGCGATAGTGCGGTTTCTACGCGATACCTTGGGAGCAGAAGCGCTGGGTATTGGTTACACCGCCGCCTATTTAAAAGCGGCGCCAGCAGAAGCTATTGGCGCAGAAGCATTTGATGCCCTGGGCACAATGGCTGAGCGTTTAGCGCAGCGTGCATCTTCACGCAAAGCGAAACAGGATGATCAAGTTATTGCTGCACACTTGGAAGTGGCGGCGCAATATGGAATTACTATTCAGGGATTTGAGCAAGACGGTCGAATGCATTTGTGTTACGACGGTGAAGCCTTTCGTCGCGTATTGGCAATGGACGCTAACAGCGAACAAAAAGCGCGCGCAGCACTTGCAATAACTCGACACGATTGTATTGATCCAGCAATGAGCGCAGTGGAGCGAAATAATCTCGATATCTGGCGGGCAAATGTTTTAGATAAAGTTGATGTGGCAGATTTGCCAGAATATTTGAAAAATCGTTTGCATCTACGTCGAGCTGGCGTTTGGTCTGCGATTGCTTATCAGCGTTCGCGCAACGCGGAAACTACTACATCTGCCGCGGCGAATCGTGCGCTGCAGGAGTTGGCCGGTGTGAATAAAAATGAATTAACCGATAGCGATAATGCAACCTATGCCGACGCAGCTATACGAGTAGGTGCTACACGTTGGGCTGCAGAAGTGGTGCCTGCAGTAAAACCGGGGTTAAGTATTATCACTCATGCGGGTAATCCGGGAGAAACTTGCATCGTGTTAATTGACGCAAAACATTCACAAGAAAATCCATTGGTTCGGCGCTGTAGTTACGGCGTGGTATGGCCAGCTTCTGCAAGAGCTAATGCAAATAACACCATGTTAGTATTGGCGGTGCAACCCATGGTGGCATGGCGTGAACTTTGGGTGTTTCATCAATCAGGCGGGCAATGGATTGTTGATGTGCTGCCACCTGCACTTACTGAACCAAATTTAGGGTATGTTGAGTTTGCCGGTTGGGTTCCCGCCACTAATAAAATATTGGTGGCGCGAGAAATAAAAGTGGACGGACGTTTCAAGCGCAGCTTTGATGTGATCGGTATGGATAGTTTACAAGTAGAAAAATCAGTCGATAAACCTGAATTCTTGAGTACTTTTTATCGTTGGCAAGATCCATCATGGAAGAGTCAGAATGTGATTTTGCGTTGATATGCGCTCATTGTATCTCCAAGGCGAGTTTCACCTCGTCTTTACCTTTCTTCTCCAGATAAACAACATATTTGCTTTTTATTTCAATTCCCTTATATTCCCCTAATAATTTTTCTGAAAACCAAGCTGCCTATCTTTCCTTTGCTCAAAAGAAGGTTGCCTGGCAGAACATTACCCAAACGAACCTACCCAAACGAACCTACCCAAACGAACCTACCCAAAAGAGGAGCATTCATGTCACGCATCAGTATTTCCAGCGGCAATTTCACTCTTAATTCTGCTACTAATTTGAATGAGCTTCAGGCTAAACGCAGCACCAGCGGTGCATTTCACATTGCCATAGTCGGCGATTTTAGTGGTCGGGGAAGTCGTGGTGAACTTGATACGCAAAGTCTTTCCAGTCGTAAGGTTATTGAAGTCGATCGCGATAACATCGAAGAAATATTTTCTCAGTTAAATGTTCGTTTGCGCATTCCCCTCTGCGAAGCTGAGCTTGATTTTGATCAATTAGAGAGTCTTCATCCAGATTACTTGCTGGAAAATCTGGATCTTTTTAGTAAATTTACAGCGCTGAAAAATCGACTTAAAAAACCCGATCAATTCGACGCTATAGTCGCTGAAATGCAGGCCTTAAAAATTTATGCCGCTGACCAACCCTCTGTGGAAATAGTTAGTGCAGCTGTTAATGTTGAGAGTACAGAACCTGGTGGCATCAATGTTTTAGATTCGATTTTAGCGGGAGCGCAAGCACAGCAAAATTCGCGTGGCGATATTGCACTCGGAGATATTGGCGACATTAATCAATATATAAAAAAACTTGTTGCGCCTTTTGCACAAGCAAAAGTTGACCCTCGCCTACCTGAAATGTTGAGTGCAGTGAATGACGCTATCGCAGAAACTTTGCGTAACCTGATGCACAATAGTGCATTTCAAGAACTGGAAGCGAATTGGCGAGGGCTTGATTTTTTAACTCGATGGATTGAAACAAATGCAGATTTAAAAATATTTATTATAGACGCAACTCGCGATGAGCTTATTCAAGATGCACTCGCGCATGATGATATTAACGATACAGCATTCTACAAACGTATTGTCAGTAGCTATCAGGTTCCCGGCAAAACCTATTTCTCTTGTTTGCAAGTTAACCTGACGCTTAGCGATAGGGTAGATGATTTAAATTTAGCTCTTAATCTTGCGCATATGGCCGCTAATACTGGAGCCATTGCCTTAATGGCAGGGTCTGAGTCCTTAGCGGGTTGCGAATCCTTAGCGGACCAGCCGGATGTGGCGGATTGGAGTCATCTACCAACGAAAGAGTTTAGCTTTGCATGGGAAAAATTTCGCGAGTCTGAGTTAAGCCGTTATATCGCGTTTGTTGCGCCGAAGTTTTTATTACGCCTACCTTACGGCAAAAAAACTTCACCCATCGATAGCTTTGATTTTTCTGAGCTGCCAGAAAGCAAAAGCCACAATTATTATTTGTGGGGTAATAGCGCACATCTAGTCACTTTAATTTTGGCCAATAACTTTCTGCAATTTGGTGCAAAATTTAACACCAACATTGCGAGTGAAATTGACGGGTTGTCAATACATGTCTATCAAGATGGTATGGAAAGCTATGTTAAGCCCTGTGCAGAAATTTTGATCACCAACGCAGCGGTTCGACAATTGGAGGCTTCTGGCCTTCTTGTGGTTCGCTCAATAGAGGGCAAGGCAGCAGTACAAATTCCAGTATTGCGCACAGCATCTAATGATGGTCATATTATTTTTTCGTAGTATTAAATTCAATTAAGCTTATTGGGGTGTTTATGTCCTGCTATCAAAAACTGCAGCAGCATTTTTTAAAAATTGCACACTACAATCATCTCTAATTAATTACATACCTATCAGATGTAATTCTTTGCGCAAGCGGAAATATTTACGAGGCTTTATCCGGGAGATTAACAAATGCAAAAAATGCCTATTCGAAACTGGATTATTTATTGGTTATACGGCGTAGCCGCTGTGCATTTGTTAATAGGATTCTTGCTACCCTGGATTGGAAATTTAGCATTGTTAGATCCTTATCATCGTTCTATCGAAGCTGTATTTTGGCCGGTCAATGTTCCCGCCGGCGCTCGTGGCTTTCAAGTTTGGTGGATTAGCTTATTTGGCCCCACAATACAAACCCTGGCGATTTGGATGGCTGCGTTAATCTATGTTGGTGATCGTTATCGCAGCAGTTTTGTGTGGCTTTGTTTGGCATCAGGTTTTGCAGTATGGGCCCCGCAGGATATTTTAATATCACTCCGCGCCAATGCATGGGAGCATGTATGGGTTGATTTGTCGGCGCTAGCCAGTGTATTTCCACCCTTGGGTTGGTTATGGTGGCAGGATAGAAAGCAGATAACTCATAAATGATTTGTAGCTTGAAATTATTTTAGCGAGTCGTTAATCGAGTAAATGCTATGCAAGTAGATGCTATGCAAGAAGACTGCCCACCAAAAGTATCCGCAACTGACCAAGTAATATTGTTTGATGGTGTGTGTAAACTTTGTAATGGCTGGAGTCGTTTTATTATTCGTTTTGATAAAAAATATGTTTTTAAGTTATGTTCAGTCCAGTCTGAAGAAGGCCGTGCGATTTTAAAATGGTTTAATTTACCAACAGATTATTTTGAAACCATGCTCCTGGTGCAAGGCAATAAAGCGCTTGTAAAA
Organism: Gammaproteobacteria bacterium; assembly: GCA_025362015.1. Classification (GTDB taxonomy): domain Bacteria; phylum Pseudomonadota; class Gammaproteobacteria; order Pseudomonadales; family Cellvibrionaceae; genus Cellvibrio. Next base: position 10,165 of record JANYIO010000071.1, read on the forward strand.
AGTGATTCTATTCTTGCCATTATCAAACAGCTGCCATTTCCTTTCCATTTATTCCGTATATTTAAAATTATTCCAAAGCCATGGCGAGATTGGTTTTATGATCGTATCGCTTTAAATAGGTATAAAATATTTGGTAAATATGATGTGTGTGTGTTCTGCCTTCGACGGATCATCTGCAACGGTTTTTGGGGAAATAATATTGAATATTGTGCAGCGGTGGTTTGGTAGAAATTTTACTTTGTTGGACCAGTTTCTCCAACAACTTAATACTCAGGGTGGAGTGTTGATGTGTAATTAACATTAACATTCCTGACAAAAAAATCAGAATTCATTCGGTTACACAAAATTTATCGTAATTTATAATAGTAGGAATTGTAGTTTTATGGAAACATCAATGATAGTAAAAATTGTTGTGGTTGGCGGCGGCGCTGGAGGTTTGGAATTGGCTACCAAACTCGGTAAAAAATTAGGTAAGCACAAACAAGCGCACATCACACTTATTGATCGCAATACAACCCACATCTGGAAGCCATTGCTACATGAAATTGCCGTTGGCACAATGGACGAAGGTGTGGATGCGGTCAGTTATCGCGGCCATGCCATTAACAATCATTTTTATTTTCGTGTGGGAACATTGGTAGATATTGATCGTAGTAACAAGCAAGTTGTATTGGCACCCATGCAGGATGATGAAGGAGTAGAGTTTTTACCGTCTACACGCATTCAATACGATTATTTGGTGATAGCTCTCGGCTCTATCTCTAATGATTTCAACACGGCTGGTATTAAAGAGCATTGTATTTTTCTCGATAGCCCCACCCAGGCGCACAAGTTCCGCAAAAAATTATTAAATTTATTATTGCGTATTCAACGGTTGCCCAGCAGCGACAGTGAAGTTCGCATTGCCATTGTCGGTGCTGGCGCAACGGGCGTTGAACTTTCTGCGGAACTGCATCACGCGGTAGCAGAAATTTATAATTATGGTTTTGATGCGGTTAGTACATCACAATTAAAAGTGACATTAATTGAAGCTGGTGCGCGTATTTTGCCTGCACTGCCGGAAAGAATATCCGCTTCTGCTCAAAGTGAGCTAGAGAAAATAGGTGTTAATGTAAAATTGAATACCATGATTACCTCTGCATCTAAAGAAGGTTTGTATACTAAAGATGGCGAATTTATGGCTGCTGATTTAATGGTATGGGCAGCAGGAATTAAAGTGTCGGATTTCATAGCTAATATTGCCGGACTTGAAACTAATCGTATTAATCAATTGCATGTTAATGAATTTTTACAAACTACCCGCGATGAATCAATTTTTTCTATTGGTGATTGTACGCAATTTATTTCTGCGGATGGTTCACCTGTTCCACCACGTGCGCAATCTGCGCATCAAATGGCCAGTATTTGTTTTTATAACTTGCGCGCATTGGTCTACCGTAAACCCATGAAAAAATTTAGTTATACGGACCACGGTTCGCTAGTGTCACTGGCAAATTATTCAACCGTGGGCAGTTTGATGGGTAACTTAGGGAAAGGTAGTTTATTTATTGAGGGGCGCATAGCGCGGTTAGTTTACCTCTCGTTATATCGCATGCATCAAGTGGCCATCTATGGCTTTGCTAAAACTGGCCTGGTTATGCTTTCCGGGCGTATTAATCGCTGGTTGCGTCCGCGCTTAAAATTACATTAAGTTTATTTTTTGAGAGCTAGAGGATTTGCAAAAAGCGACCGAAAAGATGGATAGTGAAGAGTTAAAGACTCATGTTGCTGCTAAAACGGTTTCTGATGTGATGGCTTGTTTGTCAACTTCGATGGCCGCAGTGGCGGCGGAAGTTGATCCACGCAAATAATATTAACAGACCAGTTACTCAGCTTTGCTAGACGCGGCTTGCGAGGCTGAAAAACAATGACTTATTTCGCAGCATCAGTGTAAGCACCCGTGAAATTTTTTTTAGAAATAAGCCTGCATAATCTTATAGGATTTATTCATTATATTTTTTAATTTTTTGATGTGTGAAATAACATGTTATGGCAAGGTGAATAAATGTACGCTAGGATGCGTTGGTGTAGGGGCTCGGTCTGCTTTGTAGTGTGGGTTCAAGCGATCGACGCAGCACTAATATTTTGTAGATGGTTTTTAATTAGTCATTTTGTCGTACAACAGCGTTATGCAATTAATAAAATTTTAATAATCACAAATCTATGGGTAAGAAAGGAGCGGCTAGTATGGGTTACTACGACAAACTTGATGACACAAATTATACCGATACAATATCTAAGTTTAGAGAGTTCAGTGCAAATCAGAAACTTAAAATTTTGGGAGTCAACCAAAAACGGAATTTCGGAACGGTTAAATCAGACGTTGCTGACGATGAATACTCCGAATTGAGTGGAGTCACACCAGCAGATGATTCCCCAGAGATTGACCATGTTTTACCGAAATCAAAGGGGGGGGGGTACAAACGAGTACAAGAACGCTCAAGTCACATCACGGAAATATAACAACTCCAAACGAGCCAAAGCTATTTAGGCATAGAAGAGCAGGGTCCGGTCTTGCATTGCACTTTTTTAAAACCATCTTTTATTTTTAATATGTTTTGTTTTTATCGAATTATAAAGACGATGCGCAGTGTGAACACAAAAAAAGTACCTACACTGCGCGCTAATGTTGTATAGCTACAGATTTATTAAATCGTATATTTGTGGCTTTACTTTCCGGATAGAATAAATGTGTGTTTTTTGAAAGACTTGGGTGAGGGGTATGTCGGTATTGACCGTTGTAAATATACAATCGCGACTATTGAATAAACTGTTA
>JANYIO010000043.1 GCA_025362015.1 Gammaproteobacteria bacterium
CGGCATTACCACAACCAGTATTGCGAGTTGGCTAGGTGCGGAGCAAGCGATTGTGCGCTGTATGCCTAACACGCCTTCGCAATTGCGCGAAGGTGCCAGCGGTCTATTTGCGAATGAAAATGTAACTGCTGAACAAAAAAAGTTGGCTGATTCGATATTGCGTGCGGTGGGGGTGGTGCAATGGCTGGCTGAGGAAAGTTTGATTAATGCAGTGACTGCTGTTTCTGGTTCAGGCCCAGCCTATTTCTTTTTGGTCATGGAAGCTATGATCGATGCTGGTGTTGCGCAGGGTTTAACTCGGGAGTGCGCGCGCGAACTGACCTTGCAAACTGCATTGGGTGCCGCCATCTTAGCCAAACAAAGCGATCTGGATGTGGCGGAATTGCGCAAGCAGGTAACATCGCCCAAGGGCACTACCGAGCAGGCAATTAAATCCTTTGAGAGTGATGAGATTCGCGCTATGTTCAGCCGTGCTATGCAGGCTTGTGCGAACCGTGCTGTAGAGTTATCAGAAGTGCTTGGAAAATAAATAATTTAAATAAATAAGTTAAGTCGTAGCTTGGTAAATAATCTTCTCATTCAGTAAATTTTTTTAGCGGAGTTGTTTGATGTTAGCCAATATTTTGCATTTGATTATTTTTACCTTGATGTCGTTATTTTTAGTCATTGTGATAATGCGCTTTTTACTGCAAGTCGTGCGTGCCGATTTTTACAATCCGGTATCGCAATCCATCGTTAAAATCACCATGCCATTGTTAAAACCATTGCGCAAAATTATCCCAGGTTTTTTAGGTATCGACATGGCGTCAGTCGTACTTATTTTACTGGTGCAAATGGCCACTACAATGGTTCTGTCATTAGTGCACGGTGTAGAGGGTATATTTACAAATCCCTTGTTAGTTTTGGTTTGGGGTTTTGTCGGGGCGCTATCCATTGCCTCTAACATTTTTTTCTGGTGCATGGTGATTAGTATTATTGGCAGTTTTCTTGCGCAGTTTAGTCATCATCCACTCATCATGTTGGCTAATCAAATCATTGAGCCGCTCTCTGCGCCGATTCGTAAAATTATTCCACCCCTGGGTGGTGTTATTGATATATCGCCGATCATTATTTTATTGGGTTTAAAGATTGTTGATATGTTGATTATTCGCCTGGCGATGTTGGTTCAGCTGAACCCGCAAATAGTATTGGGTTATTGGTCCTGATACATTGCATCGGCGATAGTTGTTGATGCCCGCACATTATTCTTGGCAGGGGGAGGATTTAATCCTTCACTGCCACTTACAACCGAAAGCCGCGAGCGATGAAATAGTTGGCGTCCACGGCGACCGTTTAAAAATTCGCATCACCGCTCCACCCGTCGATGGCAAAGCTAACGAACACATCACCAAATGGTTTAGCAAACTCTTCAAAGTGCCCAGAAACGATATAGAAATCCTGCAAGGAGAATTGGGGCGACAAAAAACGTTAAGAATAAAATCGCCAAAAATATTGCCTGAACATATTGCGCGTCCTTAAGTTTCTGCGGGATCAGTTGCACAATATTTAGTTTTAGTCAGTCATATTTGAATCCAATTTATGGTTTGCTCCGTATCTGTTCTGAATTTGGAAAAAACACTACGCCAACAATAAAGAGAGATTTATGGATCCTAACCAACAAGCTCTAAGGCTCCTGAGTGCAACTGCACAAGGTGACCGGCTCGCGTTTGAACAGCTCTACCAACACACGGCAGGAAAACTCTACGCGATAAGTTTGCAGATGCTGCGCCGGCGCGATTGGGCAGAAGATGCCGTGCAAGAAGCCTTTGTGCGCATTTGGCACAACGCAGGTGAGTATCAACAAGAGAAAGGTAATGTGCTGACCTGGATGACTAGCATAGTGCGCTATCGTGCGCTGGATATGCTACGTGCCGCCAAAAGCCGTCGGGAAAACGATGAAGAAGTAGAGGATATTGCGGATGAAAATACTCCCGAAAAGGAGTTCTATGCCGAGCGCGACAGGGTGCTGATTGATCGCTGTATGGACTTGTTGGAGAGCCAACAACGCGATGTTATTCAATTGGCGTATTTTCGTGGCTTTACCCATGCTGAGGTTTGCGAGCACACGGGTTCGCCGCTCGGCAGTGTTAAAACCTGGATTCGTCGCGGTTTGGAACGTTTAAAAAGGTGCATTGAATCATGAATTATCTCACTGAAGAACGTAAAAATGCTCTTGCTTCCGAGTATGTATTGGGCACCTTGCATGGACGTGCGCGGGTTCGCTTTCAACAGTTGTTGATGCAGCACCGCAGCCTTCGCCATGTGCTTTGGCAATGGGAAAGCCGCTTGAATAGTCTCGGCGGCGGCTTAGCTGCAGTACAACCACCGACACATCTCTGGGAAAATATTCAAAAACAACTTGGTTTTTTTGACGCTGTGCTACCCGATAAAGTTGTTCGTTTGCCACAAACAAAAATCCGCACTTGGCAATGGCTTACCGGTGTTGCATCAGCAGCAGCCATACTGCTGGCGGTATTACTGATTATTCCGCCATCCACGCAAGAGCGCATGCAAACCCAAATAGCAGTAGTGCAAGGCGAAAAAGCGCAGGCCTTGTGGTCGATTGAGTTGGGTGAAAAGAGTTTGGTTGTTTCTGCAACCGAAAACTTCAAGCCATTACCCGATCAGGATTACGAATTATGGATGGTCGCAGCAGATGGTCGCCCTCCTGTGTCACTTGGTTTGCTGCCTAAGCAAGGTAAGTTAAGTTTGCCGCGAAATGTTTTGCTGGATCAAGTAAAAGTTGCAGCACTTGCAGTTAGCTTGGAGCCGCTGGGTGGATCACCAAACGGACAACCCACAAAAGTGCTTTATACGACAGAAATTGTAACGATTTAATACCATCGATTTTCACTTCAAGCCCGCACTCTGCGGGCTTTTTTATGCCACGCTAATCAAATTGTGTCAGTTAGGCGAAGCTGTTGCGCAGGATTTGGTAATTCGTTGCGGCATTCCGCTTGATGAGAAAACATCACAATCGGATTTACTTTTGCTATTAAAAATGAAATTCGCGTTGAATCAAATACGCTAGAGCTTGTTCATATTATTCGTGTCCAAGGCGCCACGCATAAATTCAACATTCAACATAAAGAAGTTATTTCAGGTTTGACAGTCGCGCGGGAATTAACCCTCTGGCATCACCGTGCATTTGGTAAACAGGGTGCGAGTTTTAAGTCGGGTGCATTTCTACCACCGCAAGATCTTTCCAAAGAATTGCGTGAATTACAGACGCAGATTGAAATCATCAAAAATGAATTGCTCAATGCAAGCCAGCAAGCAGATAGCAATCAACAGCTGATGGAATTGGTACTGCGCGAAAAAGAAGATTATGAAGTTCTAGCAGAGCAAATGGCTTAATTAAAAAAGAAAAATCGGCCGTTTGAATCGCAAGCGAGAATTAAATTCCCCGAGAGTTGACACGGAATAGATTTCTTGTAACAAAAAATATACCTCGATGCTTGCGCCGAAATGTTTAATTGCCGACCAGTTAAGTATGTAGATGATAGTAACGGTTGTTGCTATAGCTTAGCTCTTGAAATCCTTGAAATTACTTCCTATCAAAAACGATAAAATATTTTAACCATCAAAAATCGTTACATTTTCTGTAACCAAAAGTACCAAATCATCTAACATTTATTTATTTTTCAATGATTGGCACACTTCTCATCTTTTTGGGTGCGCACTCAGTAGTTTTTCTATTTTTGCGCGACAATTATAAAAAATAAATAAAAATATATTGAATTCTTGAATCCAAACTTGGAGTTGCTACGTTTAATAGAAGGCAAACCCATTAACTACTTAAGGATTCTCCCATGAAACTAAAACATTTATCTTTCATCATTGGTGCATTGTGCACAGGTCTCGTTGCAGGCAATAGTATGGCTTCTAGCCATCGCGAAGCACCGAACATTTCTCGTATGCCGGCATTAGACTCTACCGATTTCTATGCCTTTAACAGCTATGAAGCGAATCGAGGCAGTTACGTAACGCTCATCGCAAATTACATTCCTTTGCAAGATGCTTACGGCGGCCCTAACTACTACACGATGGACCCGACAGCTCTTTATAGTATTCATATCGATAACACGGGTGATGCGGTAGAAGATTTAACGTTTGATTTTCGGTTTAGCCAAGCGTTACCCGCTATGGGTGAAGGCGTGAAGCTAACTATTGGTGCAAGCGGTAGCACTCAATCAGTTGCAGTACCGCTTAAAAACGTAGGTGGCATTAGTGCGGGCGACAATTCAGCGGTTAACTTTTTCGAAAGTTACAGCGTGAAAGTCTTAACTGGTACGCGTAAAACGGGTACTAGCAAAGACGTAAAAAATGCAGCTGATGACAGCCTGACATTTGCCAAACCTCTGGACTTTATTGGTACAAAAAGTTTTACCTCTGAGGCTAACTATAAAACTTACGCTAACAGTTTTATTTATGAAATAAAAATTCCTGATTGCGCAACGAATGGCCGCGTATTTGTGGGCCAACGTAAAGACCCCTTCGTGGTAAATCTTGGTAAAACATTTGATTTGGTGAACTATGTTCCCATAGAGGGCGACAGCGCACCGGGTGCTGGCGATGGTGGCGGCTTCCCGGGTGGCATTACGCAAAACATGACCAATGACGATTTACGCTACAAAAACGTTACTGAAATTGCCTTGGAAATTCCTAGAGCCTGTTTAACCGGTGCAGGTAACGGCAGCATTGGCGCCTGGACTACGGCGAGCGTTCCTCAAGTTCGCATCCTCAATCCGAAAGCCTCTTTCAACAAAACCGAAGTCAGTGGTGGTGCTTGGACTCAAGTATCGCGCTTGGGTAGCCCGTTGGTAAATGAGTTAGTGATTGGCTTGAAAGATAAAGACCGTTTCTCTACCTCAATGCCTAAAGATGATGGTCAATTTGCTACTTATGTAACTCATCCATCTTTGCCTGAGCTGTTGAATATTTTGTTCAAAAGTGCGGTAAATACCACGTTGAATGCAAATTTGGCAACACTTGCGCCCACCAATTTCCCACGTAACGATTTGGTTGCAGCATTCCTTACCGGTTTCCCTGGCGTTAACCAACTTGCGACTGTAACTGCATCAGAAATGCTTCGCCTTAACACTGGCATAGCCGCTACATCTGTTTCGCAACAGTCCAACTTTGGTGTCGTGGGCAATGACTTGGCTGGCTTCCCGAATGGCCGTCGCCCCGGAGATGACGTGGTGGATATTGCCTTGCGCGTGGTCATGGGCCGCTTGTGCTACCCAATTCCAGTGGCGGGTGTGCAAACCAACTTAGGTTTGTGTGCTCCGTCTGACGCGAATGTTGGTAACGTGGCTTTCACCGATGGTGCACCGCTTAATGCATCAATGATGGACGCATCTTTCCCTTACTTGGCAGCTCCATTGCCTGGTTCAAAATAAGGAGCTGACCATGAAGAATTTTTCAGTTGGAATTATTCCATTATGCTTAGCGGCGTTGTTTTTGGCGGGTTGCGGTGGTAGCGATCATAAAAAAACGCCAAAGCCGAATACCCCGCCTACTGCGACAGGTACTGCTTTTTCCACTCAAGCAGAAACAACTTACACGGGCATGCTTACGGGTGCTGATGCAGATGGGAATGCGATTACTTTTTCAGTAAACACGCAACCCACTAATGGCACCCTTACGCTGCAATCGAATGGTTCGTTTACCTATGTGCCGAATGCGGACACCACTGGAACAGATAAATTTACATTTGTTGTTTCAGATGGCAGTTCAATTTCAACAGCAGCCGAAGTGAATGTCACTATTGAGCTTTTACAGGTTTCCTTTAGTGAATATAGTCGTGCTGCCTACGTGCAAAGCGCCACTGCTAATAGCTTGCCATTGAATAGTCGTAGTGTAACCTTGGATGTTACTGACGATACGGCGTATGACGATTTATTAGCGCAATAAAAATATAGTCCTGCCAGGGAAGGCAGGAATTTTTTTAAATAATTATTTTTTTATAAAACTATGGGTTAAAAAGTTAACGAAAAATAATGTGACTGACATGATTGCAAGAATAAATTCGCTACGGCGATTGCATCGTGAAGCGATAAAAATTTGGGTAAGGATAAAGTGGCATGTGTAGATTTTTCTGTTTAATAATTTTTCTCTCTCTTTCATTTGCTGCCATTACAACTGCTAAAGCTACGCCGTACACGCCTAAGGCTAGCGATGAAATTATTGCACAGTGGCCAGTACTCACCAACGATTCATTGCTAAAAATTAAAACGGCGTCTCGGTTACAACCGAATGACCCAACAACGATTGTAAAACTTGCAAACAATTATTTGGCGCAGGCAGCGCAGCCAGGGCAATCCCGTTTGTATGGCTTAGCGCAAGCAGCCTTAAAGCCATTAATTGAAACGGCCGATAGCGAAAAAAATCAGAATAAAGATTTGTGGTTAGTGTGGGCGCAAGTTCAACAACATCAACATAATTTTCTAGTGGCGCAGCAGGCATTAGCAAAAGTATTGCAACAAGATCCGGCCAACATCAGCGCCAATTTATTAGCCGCACGTATTTATGTTATTTTAGAAAATCCACTCGCTGCGCGTAATGCCTGCTTAAAATTATTGGGCTCTGCAGATTTATTTACCGTAACAGCCTGTAGCTTGGAAGCGAATACTTACCTGCACACAGGCGAATTAAGCAGCAGTTACCAACAGCTAAGCCAATTAGTGGCAACGCAAGGGTTGCCGAGTGATGAGCGTGGTACGTGGTTAATTCAAATGCTAGCTGATATGGCAATACGTAATGATGACCCAACTGCCGCTGCCTCGTGGTTAGAGCAGCGCTTGCCAAATGCTACCGTAAATTATTTAGCGCAATGGGCTGATGTCGAACTTGCACTTAACAATGCACCAAAAGTTCTTGCTCATTTAACTCAAGTGGTCAGCAGTGCGCCGGAAATGGATGATGCTTTATTGCTGCGTCTTGCACTCGCCGAGAAAAAAATAAATGTGCCTAACCACGCATGGCAACAACAGTTGGCAGAGCGTGTGGCATTGCGTGAACAACGTCAGGATACATTGCACGCAAATGAATTAGCGGTTTATTATTTAGATATTAATCCTAATCCAGAAAAAGCGTTGCAATGGGCAAAAATTAATTTCGTTAGCGCGCGTGAGTACAATGACAAAAAGTTGCTCGCGCGCGCTGAAGCGAATAATCAGAAAAAGGACAATCAATAATGCGTAAACTTTTTTTAGGGTTGATCGTTTTGCTGTTATGGACATCTTCAGCATTAACACAGGCACATCAATTAAGTACTGCATACCTCACCGGGGAGTTTAATAATACAGGTGTGTTTGCCGGGAAATGGCAAGTGCGTCTGTATGATCTAGAACAAGCGCTGGGAGTAGATAGTGATGGCGATGGAAAGTTGCGCTGGCAAGAATTACAAAACCGCGCAGACGTTGTTACAGAATATTTGCAACATAATTTGCAATTCACGCGCGATGCTAAAAATTGCACCCTAGTGGTAGAAGCAAATTGGCAAATTGATACGCATTTTAATGAAGGCTATTTGGTGTTGCCAGTGCGGGCGCAATGCTCCCTCGTTGGGGATGTAACTATTCATTACAGCGCATTTTTTAATGAAGACAGCCAGCACAAATTATTATTTACCTTAACGAATCAAGCTGGTGCGCAAAACAATAATAGCCCCCGCATTTTGTCTGACTCAGTGCGCAGCCTTACGCTCAGTGAAAAAAATGGCAGTAAATTCGCAACCTTCAAAGAATTTGTTGCGCAAGGTGCGGTACACATATGGATGGGGTTTGACCATATTTTATTTTTAGTGTCTTTACTTTTAACCTGCGTATTAATTCGCCGTAACAATCAGTGGGTAGCGAATAATAATATCCACGACATTATTATCAATACTACATGGATAGTGACTGCTTTTACGCTTGCCCATTCAATCACGCTAACCGCTACTGCACTGAATTGGATTCATTTACCAAGCCGCTGGGTTGAAGTAAGTATTGCCGTCACGGTTGCCTTAGCTGCGCTCAATAATATTTTTCCATTGGTCGTACGTTTGGGTTGGTTGACCTTTGGTTTCGGCTTATTACACGGTATGGGTTTTGCGGGCGCACTGGGTGAATTGGGTTTGCCTTCAGACCAACAATTTTTAACAGTATTGGCATTTAATGTAGGTGTGGAGATTGGTCAAATGGCTATAGTGATTGTAGTGTTACCGGTGTTAATTTTTGCTCGTAATTATGTAGGTTATGTTCGTTACAGCATGACGGGCTTATCGGCGGTGATAGTACTGGTTGCGATTCAATGGATTATCCAACGAGTGTAATTTTGCTTGAGATATTTATATTTTTACCCACTAATAACTAAATCCAATTTGCTATTTTGATTGTGTCGATTCAATGTAACCTGGATTCGTTGTAGCTGAATTTTATGCCAGCATTTTCGAAATTGTAGTATTTGACGCCATCATATCAATTTTCAGGCTGTAATTATGCTCTGTAATTATGGTTTGTAATTAGTCTGCTACCTTACTCGAAACCTGTCTGCTTTTTATGTGGTAAAGAAATTTTGCCAAGTTGGTGCTGGAAAGTGATCTGGAATATCCTTATGATCCCACGCAAAGAAAAGTTAGTATTTTTTTAATGCGAGGAAAAATATGTGAATCTATTTCCTTATCACCTCACCATCATGATTTTAAAAGAATGTTGCGAAAATGAATCAACACTTTACGCGCCATCAAACAAAACTTTATATTGCTGGCATGGGCATGATTACCCCCGTGGGTGGCAATGCAGCCATGACCTTTGCGGCTGTTAATGCCAGTATTAGTGCTTATACGCTTTCTTCTGATTTCTACAACCAACACTTTCAGCCGGTAACTCTGGCAGCCATTCCCGATGCTGTTTTTAGTGATGTTGAGGCAGATATAATTCAGGGTGATGGGTTTAACGAGCAGCATGATCGCATTATTAAAATGGCTATCATTGCTCTGCGAGAAGCTTGTTCACTACAGACAATTAAACAACCTATACCCTTAGTGTTGGCCATGCCTGAGGTCCACCCCGGCGTTGAGCACAGTAATGCTTCTGAGTTGATTAAAAATCTCGTAAAAAATTGCCAGCCCTGGATCAGCACCTCCTTAAGCCGCAGTATTCATACTGGTCGGGCTGCCGGACTGGAAGCTCTGGCTTTTGCGTTTGACTACCTGTATGACTTAGCGAATGACTTCATGTTAATCGGCGGTAGTGATTCCTATCTCGGCGACTCCCGCTTAAGCCCTCTGGATGCGGCGAATCGCTTATTGGCGCAGGGTAATTCTGATGGTTTTGCCCCCGGTGAAGCGGCGGGTTTTTTGTTGCTTACACGTCGCCCTGAGCTTGCGTTAATACGGGATGATCATATTATCGCTCTCAACCCACCGGGTATTGCCGATGAACACGGGCATTTATTCAGTGATGAACCCTATCGCGGTGAGGGTTTAGATCAGGCCTTTAAAAAAGCCCTGGCGCATCATTCGAAAACCAGCGTCCATAGCATTTATGGCAGCATGAATGGAGAAAACTATTGGGCTAAAGAATACGGAGTCGCTTTTATCCGCAATCGTACAGCCTTCAAAGATCCTGTTAGATTCGAACACCCGGCCGATTGCTATGGTGATATTGGTTCTGCTACTAGCCCAATCTTAATTGCCCTCGCGGCAGAGCATTTGTTTAAAACTCCCCAAGCTGACGCGCATTTGGTGTATAGCTCATCTGACAGCGAGAAGCGCGGTGCAGTTGTTGTGGAAAAAATTGCAGTGAGCACTTTGGCAGTGGCAGACAATTTCAGCCATGAAGGAGAGGCGTGTCATGACGCAAATAGGTGAAGCCGTAAATGTTTCGATTGCTGCAGATGATCCAGAAAAATCTATCGTAGCTGAAGTAATAGAGCTCGAATTTGTGAATTGTTTTAACGCCTGTATCGGGCAAGCAGCCATTAAGGCGCCGCATTGGCCCGCGACTATAGACGCAGAATATCAATCAACCAAGGCGGCCGTTTTTGCTTTTAATCATAAGGGTAGCCAAAAAGCCAAGGTAAAAATTAAAGTCACCAGCAAAGGTTATAGTGGTAATGGGAAGCTCACGGGCTTAATGGGCGAACTGGAATTTGAAGGGAGCATTCCGCTGTCTTCTGGAGAACACACGGTTGAAGTCACGCTGAAAGATCCCCCGCCCGCCCTCTGCTGGATAAGAACCAAAATCTTTTGGGGTATTGAAGCTACGGATAAAACTATTCTGGCTGGTAAAACTCCCGTAGAAGTATTTTTTGTTTTTACTGATCCGTCAAAAATGCTTTTTTTCTCGAAAAATGGCGTTTGGATTGAAGCGCTTAGGTTTATTTTTAATAGAGCTAAATTAGGAACAATCAAAAAAGAAGTGGGCGCTGTAGCGAGTGTTACTAATGCTTGTTTTGGTTTGCCGAATCACAAATATGAAGTTGAGCGTGGCGAAGCATTTTTTGGTGGCTCATCGACCCTATTCAAGTTAAAAAAATATATGGATGGAAGCAATAAAGCAGTAAATTGTTATGATCAGACCTATGCCGTAATCGTTTTTTCTGGTGCTTTGGGTATCAGTGTTGATGGGTTATTTATGGAACCTTTTGGCTATATTAAAACGGTTAATTTGGTTGGTTGGGGGCGTTGCAACAATCCATTTCCACAGATGCCATACAAGGATCATCTCGAGGTAAGCGCTACCGATAATATGAGAATGCCGTTTGGCAATCATATGTTTTGTGAATTCAAAATCAAAATTTACGATGCTTGCGCGGGACCAGTGAAAGGTGACGTGAGCCGAGTAGGGTACGTCGCTAACACTATTGATTCAGTAATGCCTAATAACGCAGATAAAAGTTTTCCCGGAACCGCTGCGAATATAATAAGTATTTCTAACGTGCGTGGCAGGTTCGATGCAAATGTTAAAAATGTCGAATGACCTACTTTTAAAGAAAGCAATAATATTTTTGACCATTTTATGGGGAGTTTCTGCTATGAGTATTGAAACTGGATTTAATCAAGATCTGAGGGAAAGATTCAAAAAATCCATTGGCTATTCAACATTGCTAGAGCATCCTCCGGCAGAAAAAGTTGTTATTGTTGATTGGAAAAAAGCGTTGAATAAAATAACAGATAGTGAAGGACATCATTGGGTGGGTACTGTGGATGAGCCGACTCTGAGTCGTTCCGGAGATGGTGAGGTGGATGCACGTTTTGAATCGTCGAACGGCATGGCTATTGTTAGGATTACGTCCTTATCTGGTGGTTGGAAACAACGCCTTGACCACGTTATGTGGGTCAAATCATTAACTAATCGTCCAGAAATAAACTTTAAACTGAAATCAGGTGTTAGTGACCTCTATTTAATACCTAAAGATTATCCTGACATAACTTTTGTCGCATTTCTTTATGGAAGTTTTGAGATTGATATTAGCCATTGGGAACAACAAAGTGTCGGTGCTTTGGCAGAAAGTTTACTGAAAATCATGCAAGACAATAGCCATCCCCCTGTGATTGGCAAGGCCCCGCCAAAATTTGCGTTAACTGCAGATAAAAACAAAGTCAAAGTGGGCGATTCGTTTTCGATTCAAGTCAAAGGCCTGACCGCGGGTTGGGGAGCTGAGTGGGTTTATGTACAAACAGAAGATTTACTGCCAGATAATGTTGCGCTAACAGAGCATGAAGGCGAAAAATTTACCCTTAAAGCTCTCAAAAAGGGTGCGGTCAATATTAACTTTACGGCGATGAATACACGTACTTTATTGTTAGATGTTGAATCCATCGCTGTCACTATTGAATGACACTGGGCATTCAGCTTGGACATAATTAAGCACTTAGTAACAAAAAATGACTATCTTCAAGTGTCTTGCTACCTAGCAAAGCTCCAAAAGTGTGACAGGTTTCGCAGTCTGTCACCTTTTGCCACCATTTGTCCGTATGATTAACCTTTGATTGCTCAACATCTAGCCAATTGGTGCCGTTTCGGCTTTAATACATGCAGAATAATAATTATTTAACCATTCTTTTTTATTTCGATAGTGAGAGATATAGAAATAGAGGTTAAATAGAGGCCGCTCACAGAACCACTACAGCAGGATGTCCTTATGGACGTAAAAGCACTTCACCGTCAAATGACACACTACAATCTTTGGAAGCAGCAGCTGGACGAGCGGTTGCAGCGCTTTGATCAATGGGGTCAAAGCCACCAAATGTTGAGCAATGAAGCTCTGCGTGCCCTGCAAAAAGCGCGCAAGTTACTTCAGGGAAACACTTTTACTATTGCCTGTGTAGGCGAGTTTTCGCGTGGTAAAACAGAGTTAATTAACGCGTTACTCTATGCTGACGGTGGCCACCGTTTGCTGCCGTCCCTGCCTGGGCGCACGACCATGTGCCCTACCGAAATTTTCTGGGAGGCCGATCAACCGGCTAACTGTGTACGCCTCTTGCCAATTGAAACGCGACGCACCAATACCAGTATGCAAAATTTTAAACGTATCCCACAAAACTGGGTAACCATTCAATTTGACTCGCACGATCATGAACAAACCCGCGCTGCTATCAATCAGGTCTCGGCTAGCAAGTGGGTGACGCCCGCAGATGCCCTTAAACTAGGCTTTGCTCTGGATGAGCTGGGTGAACATGATGCAAGTGGTAAAGTCGCCGTGCCAGCTTGGCGTCATGCGTTGATTAGCCTTGATCACCCGCTGTTGCGTCAAGGTTTACGCATTGTGGATACCCCGGGACTTAACGCGCTTGGTAACGAACCAGAACTAACTCTGAAAACTCTGCCGGAAGCGCAAGCTATTTTGTTTTTGTTGGCCGCGGACGCAGGCGTCACTGCCAGTGATATGACCATTTGGCGCGAGCACGTGCAAAGCTTACGCGATGAGCAATGTACTGCTGTATTGGCGCTGCTCAATAAAATCGACAGTTTGTGGGATGACTTGCAGCAGCCAGCTGAAGTTGATGCCAACATTGAACGAATTCGTTTGCTCACAGCACATCAACTTAATTTGACCCAAGAGCAAGTGATAGCCATCTCTGCCAAGCAGGGATTATTGGCTAAAGTAGGGCGCAATTTGGCGCAGCTTGAGCGCAGTAATTTTTCAACGCTGGAGCGTAAGCTAGCCGATGTAGTAATGCGCAGCCAGCAACAAATTGTTGGCCACCGTTTGGTGGGCGATAGTTATGAAATGATCATGAATACACGTAATGGTTTGGCAAAACGTTTGAGTGAGTGCGAAGCTGAAATTGCCATTATGCGTCGCGCTGGACCCAATGAGGCAAACGATATATTGCAACAATTGCGCGACACTATTCGTCAATCGCATCATCAATATCACAAGCAAGCACTTTCTTTGAAGACTAGCCAAAGGCTATTAGATGCTCAGCGTGTTTCGCTACTTGCACCGATTAGTTCAGGCTTGCTGGAACAGCAAATCAACAGCGCCCATCGCAGCCTCGCACAAAGCTGGACAAGCCTTGGTCTTGGTCGTGCTATAGGTAACTTTTTTGATGATGTGGACAGTAGCTTGCACCACGTTGAACGCGAAATTGAACGTTCCAATCGTGTACTAACGTCCATTTATCAACGTCCCGAGCATGGCCTTAATAGCGATGATTTGATGATGCGGCATTTGCTTAAAATTCACTTTCAGCGTCGCCAGTTAACCCAATTACATAAACGAGCGGATGATTTCCGTTATTCGCTGAGTACTTTGTTGACTCGCAAAGGTGTTTTGATAAATCGTTTTATTAATAGCCTGGTGCAAGAAGTACGTAATACCTATGTCGATTTAAATCAACACATTGATCTTTGGATTCAAGAAGCACTTTCGCCATTAATTCATAGCAACCAATACCAAAAACAATTGCTTGAAAGACATATGTTGCACTTAACGCAACTGCAAAATAAGCGCAACAGTCACAGCGAGCAAATCGAAAGTATGCAAACTAATATTTATCAGTTGCAAGCTGCGCTGACTTCGTTGGAACCGCTTTATCAAGACATTGTTAGTGTGCCACTCGTTGAGGAAAAAAAGAACAATGTTGCCCAGGTTAAACGTGGGCAAGTCGTTTCATTAAAGGACGTAAGGCAGGCAGTGCGGGGAAATTAATCTACACAAAAAATAAAGCTGCAAAGCATTTTTTTAATGCATTGCAGCTAGTGACTTAAAGATATGCGGTGTATTTTTTAGTGTACTTTCTCAGACTCCATTCTCAGATTTTTAGAATTATCAGATTGTTATTTGCTGCTTAATAAACATTATTTAATCGTTACAACATCACCCAGCAACGCAACACCTGAAGTAAAAGTACCGGAACCACACTGAAAGGTTTCGTTGCTAGTTGTTGTGTTATTTTGGTAGTTAGAGCGGATGTTAACTACAGCATTTGCGCCCACGCTTTTTGCTTTATCACGCAAGGCTTTCATAGCCGATAAAAATGCCCAATTGCAGGCATCTTTATCGCTTTTATTGGAGCCATTGGTTTTTCTGTTAGTGCCATACTCACTATACTCGGTAACAACTGTGCCATGTGCCTGGGTACCAAAATAGAATTTTATGTTGTCCCCCAAAATGTTTTTGGCTTGCTCGCTGTTCAGAGCTTCAGCAATTGGAAAGTTATCAACATCATTGCGTGCAGAGGCTGCGGTTGCGCAAACAGTGATGGCAAGAGCGGCAATAATTTTATAAAAAATATTCATGTTAAGTTCCTCAAATTTAATAAAAATCAACAGATATGTCGTGAACAATATCTGCAGTGGTGATGGATTAAAAATAATAATCACAAATAAAAAATGGTGCAATTAAAAATAAGGTGGCGCGATAATATTAGGTTTGGTTCAGAATTAATCGGCCGCGCATTAAAATATCTTCTTGTTGTTGTGCTATGACATCATAAATTGCGCCATTACTATTGTTGAGTAAGCAATGCGCTTTTAGTTCAATGGCGACGTCATTGTCGCTCACAGGTTTTAATAACTCAACATTCTTTACGGCACCTATATAGGCCGGGCGTGGCTCAGTTTGTTGTTGCGACGGCACGAGTGACTGTAAAAGCGCAGCATGTAAGCCTGCCGCTTGCGCTGCAAACTCAATGAGTATGACACTTTCAAGCTGGCCATTTTCAAAAAGTGGGTTAGTGTCGCTAGCAAAATGATTACAGCGACAATGGATGTGCTCGGCATCCCAACTTATCACTTCATCCAACATACACATAGCTTTACCATGGGGCAGCAGAGCAGCAATTTGATTGCGATCTAACATCCCGTGATCTCAAGTTGATAACTATTGTGGTTACGATTGCTGAGGACAATGTTGCCTGATTGTTTGCGAGCGAGAAGCTCTAACAATGGCAAACTGCGTGCAGCAGGGTTGGCGAGGCGGATGGTTTCAAGTTCGCCACTTGCAACGCTTTCTGCAACATCTGCACCTAGTGCAGATAACTGTAACTGCGCAATAGCGCGCGCGCGGGGTGTGGGACTAAGTAAAAAGGCGACGCCAAACTCCAGCGGCACGACGCGTTTTGCACTCATGGGATAGGGTGGTTTGATGTCATACACAACCAGCAAGGTGGGGAGCTGTTCCGTTTGGCAAAGGCTTATGGCTTCTAGCAAGCCCATACAAAAGCTGTCTTCATAAGCAGAGAGGCTGCTCGATGGCAGGCGGCTACCGGTGGCAATGCTCCAATACCCAGCCGCGGAGTTGTGTACCGAGTTATGAAATTGCGTAGGTGAAACCAGGCGCTCGGGCTCGCATAACGACCGGCAAATTTGGTCAACGATAATATAATCACCGCCTGACGACGAAAAGACATTGGCACAATCGCCCATCGGAGTTGTGGTATTACTCATCAAATCTTCGGCGACACGAAAGGCCAGGCGTACTAATTCAGTTGCACGTCTAGCTTCATTGGGGGGCAATTGCGTTGGTTTGTATTTGTCTAAAGCTATAGGTTCGTAGCTTTGTATGCCCGCCAATATTGGCAGGCTGGCCTTCCAGCTCAATAATCCTGGTGCGGCTAAACCGACCGCTTCGAGATATACGCTATCCATTTTTACTCTACTTTTTATCGCTGCATTGGTCATTGCTGCATTCCCAAAATCAAACTGCAATTGCTGCCGCCAAAACCAAACGAGTTACTTAATATTCGCTTTACTGGTTGGCGGTGTGGTTGCTCGACAAGGGCTATGGCCATATTAGGGTCACGGGTTTCGAGATGAAGGTTTTGCGGTATGTGGCTGTGGGCCATGCTCAGCAAGCCAATACTAGCCTCGACTATACCCGCCGCCCCCAGTGTATGGCCTGTCCAACCTTTGGTGGAGCTTGCCCAAGTATTAGCACCAAACAAGGTGTTGACGGCTTTGGATTCGGCGGCATCGTTGGCAATTGTGCCGGTACCATGCAAGTTAATATAATCAATGTCAGTCGGATTCAAGCTTGCCTTGTGTAACGCGGCCTGCATAGCGAGCAGCGCGCCTTCGCCTTCAGGGTGGGGCGATGACATATGATAAGCATCACCGCTTTCGCCATAGCCCAGAAGTGCAAAATCTCCACTGACACCTTTTTCCAGTAAGGCATAACCACCCGCTTCGCCAATTGAAATGCCATTGCGATTAATATCGAAAGGTTTGCATTTGTCGGGGGCAACTAATTGCAATGCGTTAAAGCCATAAAGTGTCGTTAGACAAAGGCTATCTACCCCGCCTACCACTACAGCATCACACAGGCCATTGGCTATCGCACGGTATGCGGAAGCAAATACTTTAGCGCTGGATGAACACGCCGTTGAAATTACCATCGCCGGGCCTTGGGTGCCAAGTGCATGTTGCACAAAGTCGGCCACTGAGAAGGCATTGTGAGTACTGGCGTAGTGGTACCATTCCGGTAACGGATCCAACGATTCTATATAAGCCAACTCGGTTTGATGAATGCCCGAGGTGCTGGTGCCAAGAAAAACACCGACGCGTTCGGCGCCATAACGGGCGATGGCGGATTGTGCCGAGGTGATAAAGTTATCTTGCTGCAGTGCCAGCCACGCAAGGCGATTATTCCGGCATTCATATTTGCTGAACTCTGCAGGCAATGGTTGTTCGAGGCCGGAAACTTTACCAACCCAGGTAACCAGATCCTGGATCTGATAAAAATCGCAAGGTTGTAGGCCTGAGCGTCCAGCTTGGATTGCTTCCCAATTCGCCTGCTTGCCAACGCCTAAACAGCTGGTGAAAGTATAATTAGTAATGCTAAGTGGTTTCATTCGTCTTGCCAAAAGTCATAAAAGTTAAACCAATTGAAAGGGTTGTTCCGCGCCAATTCTTGTACTCGATTTGCGTAGAGCAGCATGCCAGCATTGATGGCTTCAGCTCTATCCTTTCGGCTCGAGCCTAACCGCTCGCTAATAAGTTCAAAGTGCAGGTCGTAGCGGTTGCCACCTTTATAAATACCAAAACAGGTTATAACGGGCGCCTGAAGAATACTTGCCAACTGCCACACTCCCTGCGGAAAATGTGCGGGCTTACCTAAAAAATTAATGGGCGTTGTGCGGTCACCCTCGGTACAGCGATCGGCCATAATACCCACGAATTGTCCGTCGTTTATAGCTTCACTTAATAATAGTGCCAGTGCAGGTGCTGGCGTGCGTGCATCGATGACCAGAGTTGCCAATACCGGATCAAGCTTTTGAATCAATCGTAACGCGTTAGCATTGTGTTGAATATCCAGCAAAATTCTTACGGGCAATAATTTTCTGCGGTCGCCCATGCCCATAACACGGATAGCGTCGGTATTACCCATATGTGAGGTTAATAAAAAGCAGCCGCGTTTATGATAGTCATGAAATAACTCATTGCCATGCACTCGCACATCAAAAAGAGCTTCGCGTCCAGAAAGAAAATAAATACGGTCAATACTCACCACCGCAAAGGTGAGTAGGTGACAATAAATTTCCCACCAGCTGGGAGCGCGCTGCAAAGCGTGGGTAAGAAAATCACGTGATGCTCTGCGTGCTTTTGTAGCCACCAAAAAATAATGCGTAACAACAAAACACAATATAAAAAAAATCGCGCGACGTCCCAAATGTAGCGCTACCCACGTTAAAAACTGCAATACAAAACGATTGCCGCGTTCGTGTTGTGTTTGCCATTGATTAGTCATATGAGCACTCAATACTGCCTTTAATGACTTGGGTGCTGAGTACAAAAATAGTGAATGACAATTGCGCAGTAGTACGGTCGCCATTCATGATAATTTTTAATGTATCTGCGGGTTTAACCGGCGCTAAAAATTTAATACTTTTTAAGTTCATGGCTCTGCAATTAAATTCACGTTCGAGCCGCGCTAATATCCATTTCAGTAAGAGCGCACCTGGCACCAGTGGGTTGCCAGGGAAATGATCTGCATAGCAAGCATGTTCACTGGGCACCAGCAATACTAATTCTTTATCATTTGCAGCGCTAATTGAATCAGGGTTTATCATTGCGTTGGCTCCATAATGCATTCAGCGCCGCAGCAGTAAGCTTACCCGTTTCATTGCGTGGCAAGGCGGTAACTTTGCGCAGCGGCCGCGGTAAAAAAACAGCATCTATTCGCTGTGCTAATGCGGCAAGAATTTCTTTCTCCGGTAACTCGCTAACAACCAATGCGGCGGGGCGCTGTTCATGCTGTGATTTTGTCTGTTGTGGCAGTTGCTGTGGTGGCTTTTGCGGCAAGAAAATTACGCCATCATCTATACCTTCAATGCGCAGCAATTGTAAAGTCAGGTGCGCCAATGAAGAGCGTTTGCCAGCGACATTAATCATATCAGCATTGCGTCCTGCTAATAAAAATTCGCCATTTTCATTCAAGGTTAACTGATCCTGGATGGGAGCAATCTCACTGAGGTGTGGTGCAGAGGCGTTAATATTTTCACCCTCCAGTGTGAGTGAAAAGCCATCCAACAATTGCCAATATTGGGTTTGGGTGGAGCGGCGTGTTGCCATAGCGCCCGCTTCAGTGCAGCCGTAAATTTCCCACAAGGGCGCGTTAAAACATTGTTCACTTGCAAGTGCTACAGGTTGATCAAGCGGTGCCGTAGCGGAAATAATGCCCGCCAATGCTGGCATAGCTAATTCAGCGTTCGCTATGGCGCGTAGATGTGTAGGCGCGCTTACTAAAATGCTGGGTGAGTGAATTTGCATTAATAATTGTTGCACCTCAATCGGATAAAAAGGCTTGGCACTGTGCATTACCGCACCGGTTTGCAACGCCATCATTAATGTCGATTCTAAACCATACATATGTTGCGGAGGAACTGTAGCAACAATAACCGGTAACGATAAATGTGCTGTGATACGCTCACCTAAAAGGCGGGCAGATGCTGCTAAAGTGCCCCAGCATTTTTGATTAGGTTTTGGCGCGCCAGTACTGCCAGACGTAAAAGCTATAGCGGCAATTTGTTGTGCAGGAATGACAGGTAAAAATGTATTGTTAGCTGCTGCTGTGTCGCTAGGCGGCGAATTATTTTGCAACAAATCGCTCAGTGTTAACTTGGGTAATTCGCAGGGCTGATCCTTGAGTTGGTGATTGTCGAACAAACAATAGCAATCAGGATAATGTTGCGCTAAGTCAGCCAAGGTGGTGGATTGTCGATTGGGCGGTAATAAATTTACCGCGCCTTTGATCAACAAAGCACAAAAAGCCAGTAAAAAATAATAGCGGTCTTCACATAAATTTAACGCAAATCCTGCGTTGGGTAATTGTGCGGCAACTTTATGTAAGTCATTTAAAAATTGTTGCTGGCTAATATTATTACCATTATGAATCACCAGTGTTTGATTGGGAACATAAGGGTAAATAAGCGGAAGATGAGTGTTGGTAACTAATGCAGGCATCATAAACGTTTGTGAATCCCTTACCTGTTAGCGGCGAATATTGGCCTGAATAATAATACGTATATATTGGATAAAGCTGGGATGTTTATGTTCTGGAAATAATTTTTTCCGCACCATAAATTCAATCACAAAAAAGGCACCGACAAAGCCATAATTAATGACATTCGTAAACCATGACCAGAGTTCGGGGCGTTGCAGCCAAGGCAAAATAGCTGACCAGAGAATGATAATTACAAACACCAAGCACCAAAGCTGCGTCAGTAGCCTTGTGTATTTTTGCATGGCGGGTGGCAAAGGTCCGTGTACGCTTTCACTAATGGCAGTGATTAATGGTTTGCGTCCGGAGAACAGTGTACGACCAAAAAAAATCAATAAACCTAATGGGATAATAATAGGAGTAACGTAGAGTAAATAAAGTGCCCAGGAAAAATATCCTAGCAGTAATGCCATAGCGCTCAGGGCGCTAAATATCAGCCAGGGAATTAACTGGCCAAGCATTAACGAGTTCCAAAAAATACCGAGTAAAAAAAATAAGATAGCCACAACTTGCAGATTGGGTATAGAAAATATCAGCGATGCATGCACTAGTATCGGGTAAGCAGCTACGAGCGCAATGGAAATAAAATGTTTAAGCACGCTGAGTATTTATGTAATTGCTAAGTGAACGCAGATTATGAAAAATCGATTTATTGGTTTCGTCATCGGCTTTCAGTTGTACTTTATAATGTTTGGCGATAGCGAGTGAAATTTCCAATGCATCAATCGAATCTAGCCCTAAGCTCTCACTATTGCTTGCATCAAATAATGGCGCTTCAGGGTTAATATCCTCTGCGGCCATATCTTCCAAATCGAGCGCATTAATTAATAGCACAGCTAATTCTAATTCTTGGGGGGTTTGTTGACTCATTCCATTACCTATAAAATGGCAAAATTTGCGCGGCCACTTTAACCTTGAGTGCGCTGAATCTCAAGTAATAAGATCGCCGCGTATTAGCAATAAAGCCACTCCTCTGGATTTAGAGCGCGTACACATAGCTTGTACAACTTTTTGTACCTATAGACTTTTTACACCTACACTTTTAACACCTATAATCGCCACCTTGCTTTTTTTGGATGCACATTAATGACTGTGGTAAATAAGGCCGCGCAAGCTGAAGCGGTAATGCTGGATAAAAACCGCCAGTTTTACAATACATTATGGGGTGCTGCACGGTTAGTTGAGCCTGAGCGTTTTAATACTTGGCCGTTGGTAAGTTCTTTATTGCCGGGCCGCGCTCGGCGCCTGGAAATCGCCCCGGGTTTGCGGCCGCGCTTGCCGATTGCGGGCACACAATTTGTGGATATTAGTGCCCCGGCGCTCACCATTTTACAAAAACATGGCGGCAACACTGCCTTGGCTTCGATTAGCCATTTGCCATTTGCCGATCAAAGTTTTGATTTACTCTGTGCGCTCGATATTATTGAGCATGTGGATGATGACTTGGCCGCTATGGCTGAGCTATCACGTCTGGCTGCCGACGATGCAATCTTAATAATATCGACACCACTGCATCCAGAGCTTTGGACGCCGTTTGATGATTTTGTCGGGCATCGCCGTCGCTATGAGCCGGAGCAATTTATAACTATGCTGAGCGATTATGGTTTTACCGTAGTACAGAGCGCGGTGTTTGGTATGAAGCCTAAGTCCTCCCGGATAGTGGATCTGGGAATGTGGCTGTTGCAACATCGACCTAAACGGGCAATGTGGTGGTATAACCGTGTAATGCCTATTACGGTACGTTTTCAGAAAAAGCTTGAGCTAATATCAGGTTTAATGGATACCAATCAAACCGCTGAAGTACTACTAGTTTGCACTCGGAGCCGTATTATAAAGGCTGCACACCCAAAGAATATGGATAAATGAAGATGTTAGTAAATTCGGCTGGAATACATTGCCAGTATTTATGCGATGAAAAAGCTAGCGGCAGTGAGCATCCTTTAGCGAAAATTCTATTTGATGCTCGTTGCGTTGCATCTGCAGATAAACACTATCTGAGCACGGGTTTACCCCTGCTGGAGGGAGCGTCGAGTTGCGAAGTGATTTCGACCACTACCGATGTTAAGCGCGGGCATAGTAAAAATTTCTATTGGGCGGAAACAGAAGCGTATCTATTGCTTGCCTATTGGGGCAATGAAGATGAAGAAGGCGGCTTGGAGCAGGCGACAGAAACAATTTATAACAAGCTGCTGACGGAAGTGCAAACACGTGGCTATCCTCATTTGGTGCGGGTGTGGAATTATTTTGCCAACATAAATCACCTTGAACAAGGTTTGGAACGCTATCGTCATTTCTGCATTGGCCGCTTTAACGCATTTGCGGCGCAGGGAATTGCCGAAGAGCAGTTCCCATCCGCCTGCGCATTGGGGCATGTCGGCGGTGATTTACTCATTTATGCATTGGCAACCAAAGTTCCTGCGCAACATTTTGAAAACCCACAGCAGGCGGCTGCCTACCACTACCCGCGTGAATATGGCCCCCGCAGCCCTTCGTTTGCACGCGCCAGTTTGCTGGAGTTAGCGAGTCATGCTCCCAAGCTGTTTGTTTCGGGCACCGCGAGCGTAGTAGGTTTTGTTACGCAGCATCCCGATAATTTGGATTTACAGATTAAAGTAACGTTGGAAAATCTTGATTGTCTGTTGACTTATATTTGCACGGAATACAGCAAAAATCATGAAGGCATCATGCCTAACTGCACCGCTGAAGTGATCAAGGTTTATGTGCGTAATCCTCAGGATTTACCGGAAATAAAGCGTCAAATAACGAGCGCCTATCCCACCGCACCGGTGGTGTATCTCGCCGCTGAAATTTGTCGTGCCGACCTGCTACTTGAGGTTGATGGTATATGGAATTTAGTGTGCTAATTAAGCGATATACCCTCTACCAACGTCTGCGGCGTTCGCGTGGTTGGCGCATACCTGCAACTGGCTTAGGCTTTGCGGTTTTTGGTGTAGGAGGCTGCGTATTGTCCCTTAGCTTATTTCCGCTGATTTATTTACTGCCTATTAAACAACGTCAAAAAGAAGCTTTTACGCGTAGAGCGATTGCTGGAATATTTCGTACTTATCTGCAGCTGTTGCGTGGGCTAGGGCTACTGAGTTATGAATTTCACGATGTAGAACAACTGCATCAACCCAATCAACTGATTCTTGTCAATCATCCATCATTGCTGGATGTTGTATTCATCATTGCATTAACCGGCGATACTAGTTGTATTGTAAAAGGCAGTTTGTGGCGCAATCCTTTTACCGCCATAGCCGTGCGCGCTGCCAACTATATTAGCAATAGTGATAGCAATTTATTTCAGCGCTGTGTAGCAACTTTACGGCATGGTAATTCGCTGATTATTTTTCCTGAAGGTACGCGTACGCGACCAGGTGAATCGCTTAGCTTTCATCGCGGCCCGTCTAATATTGCGTTAAGTGCCAGCAAAGCAATTACACCAGTAGTCATTAGCTGCAAGCCGGCTACGCTGCTTAAACATCAGCAATGGTATGAAATAAGCGCGACCCCACCGCACTACACTATTCGGGTAATGCCCTCTTTAAGTGTGGTGCATTACATGTCCGATGGGCAGCTGCAAAGCACAGCTGCGCGCAAGTTAACGCGTGATTTGATTGAGTATTTTACGCAGCATCTTAAAAATTTTTAGGTTTATCCTCCCAAAATTTCCCGCGCATGCGCCAGGGATTGATCAGTTACTTTCGCCCCACCCAACATGCGTGCAATCTCCGTCACTTTTTCTTCACCTTCCAGTAATTCCAAAGTTGATTCAGCGCTAGCGGTGGTAGATTTTTTACTCACCAGTAAATGTTGATGTCCCTTACTGGCAACTTGCGCCAAGTGAGTTACGCAAATCACCTGACCATTTTCGCCTAGCTGACGTAACAGTTTGCCCACTACGTCCGCGGTGGCACCGCCGATACCAACATCCACTTCATCAAATACCAATGTGGGGGTGGCGGAGGTTTGTGCGGTAATCACTTGAATGGCGAGACTGATGCGCGAAAGTTCGCCGCCGGAAGCGACTTTGGCGAGTGCGCGCGGTGTTTGGCCTGGGTTAGTGCTGATTAAAAATTCAATATCTTCCAAGCCATTAGCGCTGGCTTTATCGGTGAGTGGAGTAAGGCTGACGCTGAGTTGCGCGTTTTCCATGGCCAATATTTTCAGCTGCGCATTTACCTGTTGGCTTAGGCTAAGGGCTGCTTTGCGACGCGCTGTAGAAAGTTGTTCTGCCAGTTGCATATAGGCTTTTTGCGCATTTGCCGTTTGTTGGGCAAGCAGGTCGAGTTGGGTATCGCTGCCCTGGAGTTGCTCCAGTTCATGACTGAGGCGTGCAATCAGCTCAGGCAACTCTTCGGCTTTAATGCGATGTTTGCGTGCAACATCATAAATTGCGGTGAGGCGCTCTTCCACTTGTTGTAGCCTAGCCGGGTCGAGATTGAAAGTGTCTATGTGGTGGTCGATTTCGTGGCAGGCTTCTTCGACCTGGATTTGCGCACTAATCAACAACTCTTCCGCAGCTTGTAATGACGCAGATTTTTCGGGCATATCGCGCAGAATATGTAAGGCTCGATGGAGGTTAACGTTTAGCCCCTGTTCGTCATCGTTGCACAAGGCTAGTAACTCGTGGCTGCCCTGGAGGATATCGCCTGCATTGGCTAGACTGCGTTGCTCAGCTTCCAGTTTTTCGAGTTCCCCTGCTTGCAAGCCTAACAATTCCAGTTCATTTACCTGATAACTCAATAGCTGAAAGCGAGCACTCACTTCGGCTGCGTTGCCTCGTAGGTGTAGGTAGTGTTGCAAGCGGCTGTGCCATTCGCCAAATGCTAGGCGCACTTGTTTTGCAGGTTCAATTTGGCCTGCAAATTCATCCAGCAGGCGGCGATGGGTTTCTTTGAGTAATAGTGACTGGTGTTCATGCTGGCTGTGAATATCAATTAACATTTCGCCGAGCATGCGAAGCTGTTGCAAAGTGACTGGCTGGCCGTTGATGTAGGATTTGGATTTACCGTCGCTATTAATCACCCGACGCAACAGACATTCCTGTGGTGATTCTGCCTGCTGCAAGTCATTGCTTAACAACCAATTTTGGGCATCTGTGATCGCGCTGGTATCGAAAGTGGCCGTGATATCTGCCCGCGTTGCACCGTTACGTACGCGCTCCCCATCGGCTTTATCGCCGAGTGTTTGTCCTAATGCGCCAAGTAAAATGGATTTTCCTGCACCTGTCTCACCGGTAATGACTGTCATGCCGGGGCGTATATCGAGATCCAGACGATCCACGAGGGTGAAGTTTTGAATGCTGAGGTGAGTGAGCATAATGGCTCCGCTAATTGCGGTTAATGAATTTAATCTGTCTATTTATACAGTATTTATATTTAATGGGCTAGCTTAAATGGCAATCATAGAGATTCTATCGGCGTTAGCGTGCAGGCTCAAGGTCTGCATCTTGCTGGAGTCGCGCTTGGTTTTGGTAGATGGACACTGAGGATCCAGGCGTTTATTCTGCCGAGCCGATCAGGCTTATTGATTCAGAGACATTTGCGAATATGAGTAGCAACCAGCAACACGCCGCTTCAAATAATACCAACGGCGCTAATCATGTCGATTTATGGGCTGAAGGCAGGCGTTTGCAACAGCAAAATGATGTTGCCGGCGCGCAACGGGTATATGAAAAAATTCTGCTTATCAGTTACGCCGATCCGACCATTAACCATCAGACTATGGCGCGGTTTGCGGCGGATATATTGTTGTATAAATATCAGCTTGATGGCGCTCCAACAGGCTCGCGTTTGCAGGATATTATTGCGTCAATGGCTACGGACGAGCTTTGGTTAAACTATCTCGGCGCCGCCATCAATACTAACGCGATTTTAGAATTGCTATTCATTGAAGTACGTTCAGCGCTATTGCTTGAGTGGCAAGCTGCGTCCAGCATTCCGACGCATTATGCGGCGCTGATGGCAGCCTTAGCCCTGCAAGCATTTGCTAATGAATATGTATTTTCGGTAACAGAAGTTGAAATAGCTGCGCTTGCGCGCTTGCAGCAACCTGCTAGTGAATTGTATAAAGAGGCCGCTTTACTCCTCGGTGCAATGTACAGCCCATTGTCTGGTGCGGGTGATATTAGCGCACTTAGAGCCAGTCCGGCCATGCAACTTCCTTTCGTCAATAAGCTGATTGAGCGCACAGTAACGGAGCTGGAGCAGGAAGAACAACTCCGCTCTAACATTGAGCCCCTTTCTCCAGTCGTTAGCCTCCAAGATGATGCTATCTCTCAAAAAGTACGTGCTCAATATGAGGAGAACCCCTACCCGCGTTGGCAGGCACCACCTGCACCGAAACATTTTGCCATGCAACAACTATTGCGTCGTCAGCCGGGATTTCAGCCGCAGGCATTTTTGGACGTCAATATTAATGTGCTGGTAGCAGGATGCGGCACTGGCTATGAGCCTATCGATATTGCGCGGATGGATAATTCACTCAAGCTCACTGCAGTTGATCTCAGTAGCCGTAGCCTTGCCTATGGCATGCGCATGGCGCGCAACCTGGGAGTAGACAACATTCGCTTTTACCAAGGCGATATTCTTAATTTGCATCTCGTTAAAGAGCAGTTTGGTCTGGTGATTTGTAGTGGTGTGCTACATCACATGGCTAATCCCGCGGCAGGCTGGAGGCAGTTGTGCGAGCGCACCAAGCCTGGTGGTGTGTTGCGCATTAGTTTGTATAGCGAGCTGGCGCGTCGCCGTGTGGTGCGTGCGCGTGAGCAAATTGCTGCACTCGGATTGACCGCTTCCGTTACCGATATCAGGCAATTTCGCAGCAAAATTTTCAGCGGGGAGTTGGGATTAGAGTTAAGCGAATTGACTGAAGGAGATGATTTTTTCAGCATGAGTGCCTGTCGCGATCTGTTGTTTCACGTTCAAGAACATCGCTTTACCTTTACCCAGATAGCGGCACTCATAGAGGAGCTAGGACTTCGTTTGATAGGAATGGATTTGCCCCATGATGGTGTAGCGGCAGAGTTTTTAACCATGTTTTCAGAAGGTGGTGCGGCCTTTGGTGATCTGCACAACTGGGCCCAGTTTGAAGCGCGTTACCCTGATACCTTTGTATCCATGTATCACTTGTGGTGTCAAAAGGCCGTGTAATTGCGGTACCAACTTTTCTTGCAGATGGACGGTTAAGCCCTCTGTTACAACGTAAAGTTTTCCAGCATAAGGTTAAGCTTGTCA
>JANYIO010000044.1 GCA_025362015.1 Gammaproteobacteria bacterium
TGGATGTCACGCTGGATCATCGGATGTTGACAGCTGAGGGCAGGCAGGAAATTATTCAACAAACGAAAGACTTGTCTAAAAATATCCAGATTGGTGCTCATCAAACCAAAAATCTTTTCCTCGATATGACGGACGCAAAAAATATCAAAGGGGATTATCAATTCAACTTACAGATGTCCGGCATGGATAAACAAGCCGCTGTCGATTTGACAGATGATTTGGCTGGGCAAGGCTACTTCAGTAATTTGTCGGCATTATCAATAGCCGCAAAAAATAATAAAAATTTATCCATTGATGATCTGAAAAATACCCAGGTCGATAGAACCTTTACGCTGGATTACAACAACCAGGTTCAGACTGGCGATAATGCAGGCGAAGTTGTGGTCACCGCTGGTAAGTCCAACAGCTTCGGTGTGGTTACAGTCGATACGGCCGCGATGTTAAACCGTACCATCAACGATCTACCGGAAGACCAACGGCAATACGGCGGCGAGGCTTTTAATCTGTTAACCAACGGCGTTGTGGGTTACAGCATTGGCAAAGGTGTTGAACACGGTGCGCAATATTTACCAACATCGGTGCAAGAAACCTTAGGAAAAGTAGGTGGAAAAATTGATGATGTCACCACTACTGCCAGCACTGCAGCAACCGGATTTTTAATTGCCGACGAAAGTGAAAACACCGGCATCTATTACGATGGAACCAACACTAATATTGATCATGGCCAGGAGATAGGGAAAGACCGGGTTGAAGGCGTTAAGATGGTTGTTGGTACAGCCATTGCGCTTACGGGTGCAGGGGCTGTATGGAAATCAACGAGCAAGGAAGTTGGTGCAGCGCAAGATATTGGAAAAGTTAATGTTAAAGAAAAAGTACCCGGAAAAGAAGATTCTGAGATGATTGGGCAGCGATATGCGGAGACCCAGCGTCCTGAGTTAATTGGTGGTACAAACGTAAAGCCGAGAAGTGCAGAAATTGCTAATGGAAAATATTCAAAACCCGCTTATGATTCAACAAAACCTATTTTTGAATTTAATGCAGACGGAAACACTCAATATGTGAGAGTTTTTAATGATGAGGTAACTTCAAGAGTTGACGGGAGTTGGATGATGCGAGCGGACGATATTGAGGGGCTCACGCCTGAACAAATAAAAGAAAAATTTGATTTGCCAATAGTACCGACAAAAATTACAGACGTTACTCCGCCAAAGGGAACTGAAATTAGAACTGGAACAGTAAATCCTGACAATTTTACTGGCGGCGGCGGCGGTATCCAATTTCAAATTTTAGATAAAACCAACACTAATTGGTTTACAAATACTCGTTCATTGTAGGAAACGAAAATGGAAAATAAAATCGAGAAAAAATTAGTAGTTAAAGAAGAGATTTTTTTAAATGATAATTTAAAAGTCATAGCCTACAATGGGTATTATCTAGATAAATCC
Source organism: Gammaproteobacteria bacterium (assembly GCA_025362015.1). Lineage (GTDB taxonomy): Bacteria > Pseudomonadota > Gammaproteobacteria > Pseudomonadales > Cellvibrionaceae > Cellvibrio. The sequence continues at coordinate 1,446 of JANYIO010000044.1, forward strand.
ACTGATCCGATGGATTGCGAAAATGTTGTTTGTATTGATAACGATGGGAATAGAGTTTGGAAAATAAATGGTCTAGAAGAATTTGAGCACTGGGATGGAAGTGAAACTTTTATTGGTATCGGCCTTGAAAAAGACGGTACTTTAATAGCTGTTACAGGCTACGGTTTTGTATTTGCTGTTGATATTAAGACTGGTCAGGCAACCTTTTTGAGGTGGGCTAAATAGTCTGTTTTTTCTCGCCCTGCTTTTTCCCTCGAAACTGTAGATATAAAAGTATGCGTTATAAAGAATTAAAAATTATACAAGAGCTAAAGCTTGAAAATGGCTTTAAAATTATTGTTTATGAAGGTTGTTGTTTGGATGAAACAACTGAGCCAAAGGATTTCGAAAATATTGTTTGCTTCGTAAGCGCAGCACCAACCACACTCTATTAACCCGCACATTTTTTCCTTAACGTTGTCCCGTCCTAGCGTCCACGTAGACTCCGGCACAAGTTTTCAAGCCTACTTTTTTAAAAACAGCTGAAAAAATTAGGATTTTTATAAAATTAAAAAAAATATTTTGATGGCAAGCGAAAGATTATTGTTAGCACTTCTTCGATTTGCATGAAAAGTGCACAATATTTTTTTGAGAGGCGTAAAAACACCTTGGACACTTCGCCAATGCTTTTTTATGTTGAGTTTTCTCCTGCGGTTATTCGGGTGGCAAATAAAATCCACTCAAAACACCGTGCCATAAATTAAAGTAATAAGCTTCGCCGCGCTGGTTGCAATTTTTCTTGCTCCAAACTTCGGCAGGCGTTCTGCCGTTCAGGTTTGAATGAGTGCGAATGTGATTGGTCGCTCTTGCGCATCCTGCGCCCGCGACACTTGAACATCCATGTTCATCGTCAAGTACCTAAATTCAATCAAGCGCTGCGCTACAGTATCTTGTGTGAGAACGATTTTACGGATGTGCTCTTTTAACGTGCCAAAGAGACGCTCAATCCGCCCGTTCATCCAAGGGCACGCAACTTCGGTGTATTCAGGTTTTATTCCCAGCAGAAACAACCCGAGGCGAAATGTTCTTGATGTAAAGTTGGCTTCATTGTCCATTCGCAGTTTTTTAGGTTTTCCGTAAAGTTCAATAATGGCAATAAGTTGTTTGAGTAACATGATGGATGATTTATTGGTAATTCCTTTTAGCAACAAATTAGCACGAGTGCCATTATCAATCACACCCATGACGGTGTTTTGAAGTTTATCGCAGGTGATGGTAGTTAAATCCAAAGACCACGTTACGTTTTTAGGTGTTGCTTTTGGTTTTCTGCTTCGAATTTCTTTGCGTTGCGCGTAAATTTCGTGTTTGTAGATTATGAATATTTTGTACGCAGTACTTTTGCTAATCGTCATACCGAACTTATTGGTTCGATCAAATGCCTCAGCAATTTTTCGACAGCCGCAGTGCGGCATAATTGCTTTAAGGTAAATAATATATTTTATGGCGTGCTCAGGTGTTTTTCGGCGGCAGTAAGTTTTAATGATAGGTTTTGCAATATCGGGATCTGCTTGCGTGAAATAATGTGGCTGTTGCGAAATAAAAAACCGTTCTTTTAGTTGTGTAAAAAATACGTTTATGTGAATAATTAGATTGAAAATAAAAGAAATTAAAAACACATGTTTCCTTAAGCTATATCGAATTTATCTGTGAGCTTTTCGTATCTGCGTGGGCATTGCTGCCCAGCCTACAAAAATGCCAAAATACATAGCAACAAAAAATAATTACAATGTTAAGTTTTTCGTTTTGTCATTCCAATAAAAATCCCAGCGATTTTTTAGCTCTTTAAAAATCTAATCACAAAGCATAACTCATCCTGATCGCTTGTTTAAATCAGGATGAGTTTTTTTCATCACTTAATTAACATAAAAATCCGGCCTGTTTACCGGCGGTAGTCTTTATAGCAAATCCGAACACAAAGATGGCGAAGGCGTTACCTCCGTGCAGTCATCGAATATTCAAGCCGGTGGGAAAGTCACGACTCACTCCGGCACAGGGCAAATTATTGGTTCCAATATCACCGGCGATGCCGGTGTCAGTCTCGTGACCGATGCGGGTGATCTGGATGTGCTCGCGGCTCGCAATACCACCCAAGCTTACAGCCACGATAAAAGCATGAGCGTCGGTGTTGGTGATCTCGCCAAAGCCGCCACCCGCCCCGATCAGATGGTCAAAAACAAGGAAGGTCGTGCGACCGTCAAAGTCGCCGATGCAAAATTTGATTCCGTGGATAGCAAAAGCACCACTACGGCCATGCAGGGTTCCAACATCGAGAGTAATGCCGATGTCACCTTGATTGCGAGCGCAGGCAATGTGAACGTAAAAGGCTCTAACCTCGCCGCTGATACCGACAATAACCATAGCGGCACTCTTGGCTTGGCCGCCGTAACCGGCGTCAACATTACCGAAGCCACGGATACCTACGAGTCCGAAACCAAAGAAACCCA
>JANYIO010000061.1 GCA_025362015.1 Gammaproteobacteria bacterium
AATACTCCACTCGATTTTCGACCAGCTTTGGTAGGAGAAAACGCTGAAACTGGTCGAAATTATTACACAAATCGAGTGGTTATTCCATTAAAAACAATGTGTTATTAGTTTTTCAGGGGCGACTAAATAATATGGATCCCCGCTGCGCGAGGATGACGATAAAGGTAAATGAAAGACTAATACATTTTTCCGCGATTTTGGCGATCATCATCTTGAATCGTTAAGCTATCTGCAGCATTGTTTAAATAGGCTGCATCTGTCTCAGAGCCAAGTTTAATCATCAAACGCAAATCGTTGGGCTGATCCGCATGCAGTAGCGCATCTTCGTAAGTAATATTGCCATCGTCGTATAAATCGTAGAGCGCCTGGTCAAAGGTTTGCATGCCTAACTCTCTGGATTTTTTCATCAACTCTTTTACTTCACTTACTTCGCCTTTGCGAATTAAATCTTGTGTAAGCGGCGTATTAATTAAAATTTCCATACAGGCACGACGGCTTTGACCGTCGGGTGTGGGAATTAATTGTTGCGCAACAATTGCTTTTAAGTTGAGAGACAAGTCCATCCACAACTGGCGGTGACGGTCAGCGGGGAAGAAGTGAATAATACGATCGAGTGCCTGGTTGGCGTTGTTGGCGTGCAATGTACATAAACACAAGTGGCCGGTTTCTGCGAACGCAATAGCATGATCCATGGTTTCGCGCGAGCGCACTTCGCCAATCAAAATAACATCGGGTGCCTGACGCAATGTATTTTTTAGCGCGACTTCAAACGATTCAGTATCTATTCCTACTTCGCGTTGCGTAATAATGCAACCTTCGTGTTGATGAATAAATTCAATCGGATCTTCAATCGAAATAATGTGGCCTTTACTGTTGCGATTGCGGTGGCCAATCATTGCTGCGAGCGATGTGGATTTACCGGTACCCGTTGCGCCCACAAAAATAATTAAACCACGCTTGGTCATCGCCAATTCTTTAATGCTATCTGGCAGGCCTAGGTCTTCAATTTTAGGAATATTGGTTTCAATGCGGCGCAACACCATGCCGGCCAAATTGCGTTGATAAAATGCGCTGGCGCGGAAGCGGCCAATGCCGCGCGCACTTACTGCGAAATTTAATTCTTTTTTCTCAGTAAATTCGGCGCGCTGTTTTTCATTCATTACGCTGAGCACCAGCTCACGTGCTTTTTCCGGAGCAAGTGGTGTAGAGCTCACTGGCACAACTTTTCCGTGCAATTTCATCGATGGCGGAACGCCAGCGGTGATGAATAAATCCGAAGCGCCTTTTTCTACCATCAGCGTTAATAAACGATCAAAATCCATAATGGGTGCCTGCTATTGTGCGAATAAATTTACTCATGTTTATATTTTTCTAAATATTTTTTAAAATTATTTAGAAGTTTTCCGGCATTCTTGCTTTTCCGCGCGCTGCTTCGCGGCTAATAATGCGACGCGCCACCATGTCAGCTAAACATTGATCCATTGTCTGCATGCCGAGCGATGCGCCGGTTTGAATAGCTGAATACATTTGTGCCACTTTATCTTCGCGAATGAGGTTACGAATCGCAGAAGTACCGCGCATAATTTCATGAGCTGCAACGCGACCGCCACCATTTTTCTTCATCAATGTTTGCGAAATTACCGCTTGCAAAGATTCAGACAACATTGAGCGCACCATAGATTTTTCGTTGGCGGGGAACACGTCCACAATCCGGTCAATTGTTTTTGCCGCAGAAGTGGTGTGCAGTGTGCCAAAAACCAGGTGGCCCGTTTCTGCCGCTGTTAATGCCAAACGAATTGTTTCCAGGTCGCGCATCTCACCTACTAGAATAATATCCGGGTCTTCCCGCAATGCGGAACGCAATGCTTCGCTAAAGCCGTGGGTATCGCGGTGTACTTCACGCTGGTTGATAAGACATTTTTTTGATTCGTGAACGAACTCGATGGGATCTTCAATTGTTAAAATATGTTCGTATTTGTTGTCGTTAATGTAGTCAATCATCGCGGCCAGGGTGGTGGACTTTCCTGAGCCGGTCGGCCCTGTTACTAGCACTAAGCCTCTTGGTACTGCGCAGATATCGCGAAACACATTGCCCATGCCCAATTCTTCCATGGTCAGCACTTTAGACGGAATGGTACGAAATACGGCGCCTGCACCACGGTTTTGGTTGAAGGCGTTAACGCGAAAGCGTGCTACCCCGGGTACTTCAAACGAAAAGTCGGTTTCCAGAAACTCTTCGTAGTCCTTCCGCTGGCGGTCATTCATAATGTCGTAAATTAAACCATGAACTTGTTTGTGTTCCATGGGTGGTAAATTGATGCGGCGTACATCACCATCAACTCGGATCATGGGCGGCAAACCCGCCGAAAGGTGTAAATCTGACGCACCTTGTTTGGCGCTGAAGGCCAAGAGTTCTGTAATATCCATTAAGCTTACCTTTTTATTCTGCTCGCCAAACGAATGGGCCAGCTTTTAATGTTTAGGGGACATTTTCTAATTACTATGCACACGATAGACGACAAGCTCGCGAAAGTCACCGAACGAATTCAACAAGCTGCACTTGCGGCAGGGCGAATTTCTGGAACTGTGCGCTTGATTGCAGTTAGCAAAACCCAATCTGCTGCAGTTGTTGCGCAAGCTTACGCCTGCGGTCAGCGCCTTTTTGGTGAAAACTATCTGCAGGAAGCGCTGGAAAAACAAACGGCACTTAATTTGTTAACGGATATCGAATGGCATTTTATCGGCCCCATTCAATCCAATAAAACCCGGGCTATCGCCGAAAACTTTGCCTGGATTCACAGTATAGACCGAGAAAAAACTGCCCAGCGCCTGAATGATCAACGCCCTGAAAATTTGTTGCCGTTGCAGGTCTGCTTACAGGTGAATATCGATGATGAGACGACAAAGTCAGGTATTAGCCTAACGGAATTGCCGATGCTTGCGCGGGCTGTTAGCCAGTTGCCGCGGTTACAGTTGCGCGGGCTGATGTGCATTCCAGCTCCTGTCAATAATCCTGAGCAACAACGCGCTGTTTTTGCTAAGTTGCGCCAGGCACTGGCAGACTTACAGGCTAAAGGTTTGCAGGGGTTGGATACGCTTTCCATGGGTATGTCTGGGGATATGGAAGCTGCCATCGCGGAGGGCGCAACTTTTGTGCGGGTTGGCAGCGATATTTTTGGAGCGCGGGTGTAGATGCCATGTGGATATGTGTGGATACCTGCGGATATGCGGACAGATAGACGTACAATAACGAACTTTTCGTAACCAATTGCCGTTACTATAAAAACAATCATTTATTTAAGGATTCACGATGCCCAAGATCGCTTTCATCGGCGCTGGTAATATGGCCAAAGCCATTATCGGCGGTTTACTTGCAGAAAATTTTGCCGTTCGCGATATCAGTGCCAGCGGACCGCGTTTGGAAACGCTGAATAAAGTGGCGGAACAGTTCGGTATTGCGGTAAGTACCAATAACGCCCAAACCGCTGCTGTCGCTGATGTGCTAGTGCTTGCCGTTAAACCGCAAATGTTAAAAGAAGTTGCCTTAGATTTAGCGGGTTCACTTGGTCATAAGCCATTAATTATTTCACTAGCGGCGGGCATTACCACGGCGAGTATCTCAAGTTGGTTGGGTGCGGAACAATCAATTGTACGCTGCATGCCTAATACACCCTCGCAATTGCGCGAAGGTGCTAGCGGTTTGTTTGCCAATAAAAATGTAACTGCTGAACAAAAAAAACTGGCTGATTCGATATTGCGCGCGGTGGGGGTGGTGCAATGGCTGGCTGAGGAAAGTTTGATTAATGCAGTGACTGCTGTTTCCGGTTCAGGCCCTGCCTATTTCTTTTTGGTAATGGAAGCTATG
>JANYIO010000066.1 GCA_025362015.1 Gammaproteobacteria bacterium
ATAATTCTTGTGCTATCAGCAGTAATCACAAGTCCGGCAATTTCTTTGAAGTCGGTAAGGCCATTATTGCCGCCAAACCCCATTTCGTTACGGAAAAAAGCCAGCATCAGTGCGTAAGTTAGCGCTTGAGTAATAATTGAAAAATAAACACCGGTAACGCGTGAGCGGAATGCTAGCCAGCCAAATATAAAAGCGAGTAAACCGGGAATTAACATCACCATTAATAAGGCAAACCAAAAATGATCGAAACCAAGCCAGTACCAGGGTAAATGTTCCCAATTTAAAAATACCATAAAGTCAGGTAGCTCAGCGTTACCGTATTGGCCGCGGCTGCCAATTTGACGCATTAAATACATACCCATTGCATAGCCACCCAGCGTGAAAAAAGCTCCCTGGCCGAGTGATAGAATACCGCAGTAACCCCAAATTAAATCTACTGATAATGCCAGCAAGGCATAGCATAAAAATTTTCCGAGTAGCGTTACGGCAAACGTAGAAATATGCAATGCTGATGTTTCGGATACGGCAAGATTCAAAACGGGAACTATAAGCATGGTGAGAGCAATAAGCCCCAATACCCATATTCCACCGCGATCATTTAATAACAAACGTTTTATTAACATGGAATTCTCTTGAACAATATTGGTTAGCTTTCAACGTTCTTCTGTAGGTTGGCGCTGAGCTTGCGAAGCCCAACACAACAATCTCCCAGTACAAGTAAAAGCATGAAGATTTTCCTGTTTAAACTTCTGCGTATTTTGATAGTTGGGATGTTGGGCTTCGCAAGCTCAGCCCAACCTACGCTTTGTTAATCCGCCGCAGCGCGCCCCTTTTGTGGAAATAAACCTTTGGGTTTTTTCTGAATAAATAAAATCAGTAATACCAGCACTAACACTTTTGCGAGTACGGCGCCGGCGTAGGGTTCTAAAAATTTATTGAGAATACCCAAGCCCATTGCGCCCACCAGCGTGCCCCATAAATTGCCAACACCGCCAAATACCACGACCATAAATGAGTCAATAATATAAGCCTGGCCGAGGTTGGGGCCAACGTTAGTTAATTGCGAAAGTGCAACACCTGCTATTCCAGCGATACCAGAGCCTAAACCAAAAGTCAGTGCATCTACCCAATTGGCGCGCACACCCACAGCGCGTGCCATAGTACGGTTTTGCGAAACAGCGCGAACTTTTAAACCGAGCGAAGTTTTTTTAAGAACGGCTAACAACATAAAAAATATCGCAATACTAAACAATAAAATAAATAAACGATTGTAAGTAATCGAAAGGATTGGATTAAATACCAATGAGCCACTCATCCATTCGGGCAAGCTTACCGCGCGGTTTAAGGGCGTAAAAATTGAGCGTGCTGCTTGTTGTAAAATTAAACTCACACCAAACGTAGCCAGTAATGTTTCCAATGGGCGGCCGTATAAAAAACGAATGACACAACGCTCAATAATAATACCTACAATACCTGCAACAACAAAAGCCGCTGGTACTGAAATAAGTAAACTGTATGCAAGATGATGGGGAAAAAGTTGTTGCACTACCCAGGTGGTGTAAGCACCTATCATCATGAGTTCGCCATGCGCCATATTAATAACGCCCATGACGCCGAAGGTAATCGCTAAACCAATTGCAGACAATAAGAGCACTGAGCCCAAGCTCAAACCAAAAAATATATTTTCGCCAAAGCGGTAATAACTAATTTTATTGTCGATGACTTTGAGCGCATGATCTGCTTCGTTGCGTACCTCTTCGTTGGTATCGCCACTGACAACTTGTGTGAGTGCAGTCCGCGCCTCTTGTTCTAGTGATCCACGTAAACTTTTAACAGCGTTAATGCGGATTTGTTCTTCACTATTTTGTAAGTTGAAAACAGCTAAAGCGACTTTAATTGCGCTGCGCATACTTTCATCTTTTTCAATGTTAATTTGATTGTTTAGTAGTTTGGCGGTGCCTTCATCCAAGCCATCGCTCATTAAACGTTTAACTGCTGCCAGACGAACCTTAATGTCGCTGTGATTAAGATTTAATTGTGCCAGCAAAGTGCTGAGCTGATTGCGCAAACTATTATTGATAGGAATCCGTTTGTATTCTGCGGCCAGTGCTTCACTGATGGTAGTGTGAGTTAGTGCATCAATCAGTGTTTCATTTTCCTGGCGAATACCGAGTTGATATTGTGGATTAGCCGTTAACTTACCTTGTTGTAATGCCGTAATAATTTCTATACTGCGACTATCATTAAGTGCCGCTAATTTTGTTAAGGTATTGGCGCGATCGGCCAGGCTACCTTGAGGAATTTGTTCCAGCAGTTGATTAAAACTTTCAGGCGCACTTTGGGAAAAGCTGTACTGAGAAAATATTGAAAGAATAAAAATAGATATAGCTAAACAAAGCCGCATCAACAATCTGCATGATAGATAATTATTGTGTTTTAATACTAGCAGTGTCATGTAGTTATCTCTTATCTCAACGTCATCCTCGTGCAGCGGGAGTGACGATTAAGTGATGTAAAATAATGCTATAAAATTATAAATGATTAAAAAAGTCCATCCATGGACTTCAAGCGCTTACTTGGTTGCCGCACCTAAACATTTTTTAGTTTTGGTGTTGTAGTTACCGCATTTCAAAGTAATCCAATCGGATGTTAAATCTTTGCTGCCTTCAAGATAATCAGACCACGCATCACCTGGCACCAGAGCATCGGTTTTAGATACGGTGAGGAATTGTCCGTCTTCTTGAATTTCACCAATTAATACGGGTTTAGTGATGTGGTGGTTAGGCAGCATTTTGCTTATGCCACCGGTTAAGTTTGGTGCTTCCATTCCTACCATTGCATCAATCACCTTATTGCTATCTGTGGTGCCAGCTTTGGTAACGGCTTTAACCCACATATTGAAACCAATGAAATGCGCTTCCATTGGGTCGTTGGTTACGCGTTTTGGATTTTTAATAAACGCTTTCCACTTGGCAATAAATTCTTTGTTCGCAGGAACATCAATACTCATAAAATAATTCCATGCTGCCAGGTGTCCTACTAACGGCTTAGTATCAATACCAGAAAGTTCTTCTTCACCCACCGAGAATGCAACCACAGGAATAGTTTCAGCAGTAATTTTTTGGTTTGCCAACTCGCGATAGAAAGGTACGTTAGCATCGCCATTGATGGTAGAAACTACTGCGGTTTTTTTGCCAGCAGAACCAAATTGTTTAATACTCGAAACAATATTTTGCCAGTCAGAATGGCCAAAGGGTGTGTAGTTGATCATGATGTCTTCTTGCGCAACACCTTTTGCTTTTAAGTAGGCTTCAAGAATTTTATTGGTAGTGCGTGGGTAAACATAATCTGTGCCCGCTAATACCCAACGTTTCACTTTGCCTTCTTTCATTAAATAATCAACAGCAGGAATAGCTTGTTGGTTAGGCGTAGCACCGGTGTAAAATACATTGCGTGAAGATTCTTCACCTTCGTATTGCACCGGATAAAATAAAATTCCATTTAATTCTTCAATAACGGGCAATACAGATTTGCGCGATACCGAAGTCCAGCAGCCGAAGATTGCAGCGACTTTATCTTTTTCGATAAGTTCGCGGGTTTTTTCGGCAAATAATGGCCAGTTAGAGGCAGGGTCAACAACCACAGCTTCAAGTTTTTTGCCGAGCAAGCCACCTTTTTTGTTTTGCTCGTCAATCAACATCAGCATGGTGTCTTTCAGCGTCGTCTCTGAAATTGCCATAGTGCCCGAGAGTGAATGAAGTACACCTACTTTAATAGTGTCAGCCGCTTGTGCGCTAAAAGAGACAATAGTGATGCCGCAGGCGATACCGAGTGCCCCGACGTGTTGTGCTAGTTTTTTCAGCTTCATGGGTTTCTCCGATTGATTACTCAGTTGGTTTAAACATT
>JANYIO010000080.1 GCA_025362015.1 Gammaproteobacteria bacterium
ACATAGACGAGAAGAGCGCAGACAAGTAGAATCGCCCCCTCGTCAATTTCCAGCACCTGTAGCTCAGTTGGATAGAGTAGCGGCTTCCGAAGCCGTTGGTCACAGGTTCGACTCCTGTCAGGTGCACCATCTTACCGTCCAGCCCCATCCAAAAACGTCCTGAAACCCTTGTAATTATTGACTTCCATCTTTACAACTTATCCAAAGCAGTCCATCATCATACACACAAATCCAAGTTTTTTGTGTGTATGGGTGTGTGTACGGCGTAGTTCTCAAAATCCCGTACACACAAACACGGTAAGGTTGAGAATATGGCGCTCACTGAGTTACAGGTAAAACAAGCAAAATCGGGTATTAAGGACTTTCACTTAACGGATGATAAAGGCTTACGTCTATTGGTTAGAATAACTGGCTCCAAAACGTGGCAACTACGCTACAGACAACTACTTGGCAATAAACAAGACATATTTACAATTGGCAGCTACCCAGAAACTAGCCTTAAAGATGCAAGAAAGGAACGCGACAAAGCTAGAGCGTTACTTGCTAAAGGTTTAGACCCTAAACAACAAGTCAAAGCGATCAAAGCAGCCAATAAGCTCAATGCGACAAACACCTTTGAAGCACTGGCAATGGAATGGTTTGAAACTATTAGCCCCACTTGGTCGAGAACCCATACTGAACGAACAATCAACCTTCTCAAAAATCACCTATTCCCTTGGATTGGTGCGCGCCCCATTACTGAAATCACACCACCGGAACTACTAGCGGCACTCAGAAAACTACAAGATAGAGGTTTACTGGAATCAGCCAAGCGTGCCAAGCAAACCTCTGGGCAAGTGTTTCGCTATGCTATTCAAACGGGTCACCTAAGCAGCGATCCAAGCCGCGATCTTATCGGCGCATTAACCAGCCCCAAAGTTAAACATCATGCCGCGCTAATAGACCCCAAGGAAGTTGGGAAACTTTTGGTGGCAATTGATGGTTACCAAGGCACTCCCACTGTAAAAGCGGCCTTGCAGCTATCCGCTTTGTTCTTTCAACGACCCGGTGAAATTCGAACTATGAAGTGGGAACAGATCGATTGGGAAGCCTGCGAGTGGCGCTACCTTGTTACCAAAACTGAAACACAGCATATAGTTCCACTAGTCAGGCAGGCACTCGCCATATTGCGCAGCCTGCAACCTCTTACAATGCGCAGCCCTTATGTTTTTCCTTCGGCAAGAGGCGCTGACCGTCCATTATCTGAAAACGGCGTAAGAGTGGCTTTAAGGACAATGGGTTTTACTAGCGAAGAAATGACCGCACACGGATTTAGAGCAATGGGGCGCACTCTGCTAGATGAGGTGTTGAACTTTCCACCCGAATTGATTGAACATCAAATGGCGCACGCTGTTAGAGACCCGCTAGGTCGCGCTTACAACCGCACCAAGCACCTACCGCAACGTAAAGACATGATGAAAAAGTGGGCGAATTATTTGGATGTTCTAAAAATACAAGCGAGCGGTGGTAATGTAATCGCTACAACTTTTGGGAAAAATACCGCGTAGATTTTTGATTATTTTTTTTAACTTTTTACCAAATAAAAACGAAATATTTTCAACTATAAATAAAATTATCGAATTGTCTCACCTAGGGCGGCCACCCGAAAACCTGTAACCCTAACGGGCTGGTGAGACAACTAATTTAGGGGCGCAAGGGGCGCATAATGAGTTTTCCTTTTGACTGGAAGCAATTAGATTGCCCAGAAATTCGGCGCGCTGCTGAGTGGTGCAGAGATCTCGATGATTTTTTTACTTCGATTGAAGACCTTTATGAAAAGTTGTCGAATTTACCTGCTGAAAAAATTCAGTTTGTAGGCGAAGAAGAGATTCATCTCGCGTTACTTATGTTGGCAGATGGTCTGCTTCCTTCTCATTCTCATGCCGCGTTAGCAAAAATTTTAATAAATGCTTTTCATGAAATAAGATCGAAGAAATATGCAGTTGAAGCCCTGTATGTTAAGCCACCAAAAAGAGGCAGAAAATCAACCGCGGAAAGGGATAGCTGGATAATTCTGCACGTTGCTAGGCTTAAGTTAGATGGAGATAGCACTGAAAATTCTTACGAGTACATAGCCAAGATGTTGAGCGTTTCAAAAGACACTGTTCGTAGGATTTATGAGAGAGCTAACGAAGAACGCAAGAAAAAAGGATTTAAAAGATTGCCATAAGTACGGGGAAATTGTTTTTTTATTTCCCCGATGACAGAGATTAATTGATGTATATATTGGCCATTACCGTTCGCAATCACTCTAGGTAATGCCAATATGTCCAGCACCATGAACACCGCACCAAAAACCGAAAGAATTATTTCACAACCCTTCGATCCATTAATCAGATTGCCTCAAGTGCTTCAAATATTGCCGATTGGCAAAAGCAGTTTCTGGAAAATGATTGCAGAAGGTCGAGCGCCGCGTGGGATTAAGTTAGGAAAAAAACTACAGCTTGGAAATTAAGTTCCATTCAGAAGTTAGTGGATGATTTGAGTAAGGAAGGAGTGCAATCATGAATAAAAAAAATGAGCACACCCCAAAAGATGCACCCACTAAATCACGCCTTAATGATACCAGCGCAAGCGCACAACGTAAAAAAATTTCAACTCATTTGATAAATTTTGGCCGCATTACAACTCTGGAAGCACGTGAACAGTACGGCATCATGTCGCCAGCAGCTCGTATCAAAGAATTGCGAATTAGTGGTTGGAAGATTGTCACCGAGCGAATAAAAGTTAGCGACAGTTTAGGGGTTACACATGATGGCGTTGGCTGTTACGTATTAATTTCATTTCCTATTGCAGGGAGTGTGTCATGAATAAAAAACTTGCCAGCTTCACCACCAGTGCCCATACTTATCTCGCTGGTGTAAATCCACCAGTCGAGATTGGTCTCTCGAACCACAAAGCGGACAAACCGCTACCAAGCGGCTTTTTTTCGTCCGTAATTTCCACATGCTCGTACTTTATGGTGGGTGCATGGTGGGGGCACTTCGTGTGCGCCGTTTTCTTTGTGGACGGTAGACCAACCCTGTCATGCGCCTACCACCCGGATTGGTCTCTGGGTTGTGGGTTTCTCACACCACACAAAGAGCACACCTATCATGTCTAAACATACCGCTATCACCACGTCTGAAATTCTCGCCTTATCAAATAGAGCTTACGATTCTGCAACAATCGCCAGTTCAAGCCTTGCGCAATTATCCGCACTTTTTAGGGCTATCCGCGATTCCGCAAAAGAAGATCATCACATACAAGAACTTTGTAACCTTGGCCAATACCTTGCTGATGATTACAAGGGGCTATGTGACTTTGAGCTTAAATGTTTGGATCAGCAAGAAGCCCTGATTGTTAAGGGAGGCGTTAATCATGAGTAAGCCAACTCTTGCCCGTCATATCCACAAAACCCTGACTTACCTGTCACCTGAAAAATACGCGGCCTTGCGCCACCCTGATGCATTTAAAAGACTTCCATTTATCAACGCCGGAAAGATTCACATCAACAGCTATTGGGCAGTACCTGCCAAAGGTGAATATTTTGGCGGCTATGAAGTTGGCAAAGCGATGGCGATAGCCTTCCTAAAGCACTTGGCAACCAGTAACGATTCTTATGACGCCTACGTACTGCTAAGCATTATTCAAAGCCCAGGCGAACGCTTGCAAGAGTCAATAGAGCGCAACCAATGCAAAGACCTACCCATAAACAATTGGCCCACTGATCCAAGTTCATTGCGTGGCCAACAGACAGGTTTTGTTAACACCATTGGTGAATGGTTACTGGCAGCGGCCAAACCGCTTGGCGCTGCTTTTGATGATGTAAGCGAACAATCCCTAGCCGAACGAGCCAATCTCGCCTTAACGCGCACTGATGCACAAATGCGCGAATTAGCGGAGCGTGTCGATAGGGGGCAAGCATGAATCTACCCTTTAAACCAAACACCTACGATCAAGTAGCCAGCGCCCTTAGTGTGATTGATGCCCATGACCGCGACCTATGGCTACGCATGGGTATGGCTGTTAAATCGGAATTGGGTGAGGACGGTTTTAGGGTATGGGATAGCTGGAGCGCTAACGCTACTAACTACCAACCTAAAGCCGCCCTTGCCACATGGAAAAGCATTGATCCGATTGGCAGCGTAACAGTTGCCAGTTTATTCAATGAAGCCTTAGTCAATGGCTGGCGACCTACAACGCCCTATACACCGCCCATACCAGAACAAAGGGCATTGATCGAAGCAGAACGCAAAGCCGCTGCAATCGAAGCAGAGCAGCAGCAGGCACAGGAACGAGCTAAGGCTAAAGAAGATGTCTCTGCACTATGGCCAAAGCTGAACGATGTAGACCCTAACCACCCGTACATTATCGCTAAGGGCATTATGCCTTATGGCGCAAAGCAGCTTAAAAACAAGATTGTTTTGCCTTTGCGAGCAAATGGCGAATTAGTAAGCCTCCAGTTTATTGATGGCACGGGTAAAAAAATATTCCAGTTGGGCGGCCAAGTCAAAGATACGTCAATGGTGATAGGTGCAATCAAAGGCGCACCTGAAGCCATTCTGTGTGAAGGTTGGGCGACGGGCTGCACGTTGCATCAAGCGACGGGTAAACCTGTCGTCGTGGCATGGAACGCTAATAACTTACCTGTGATTGCTAAACGCTTAAACGATACTTTCCCCACGATGGCGTTACGCATATGTGGCGACAATGATGTAAGCGGTACCGGACAAAAAGCCGCGATTGCCGCCGTCCAAGTTCATAGCTTAGCCGTCTGGTGTGCTCCTGATTTTTCAGCAATCGCCCAAAGTGAGGGGCTGACAGATTCACCCACTGACTTTAACGATCTTCATCAATTGATGGGATTGGACGAAGTTAGGCGGCAAGTTGCGTTAGCCGTTCCCACCGAAAATACCGATGATTTACAGGGGTACCCTAAATCAGTGGGAATGGTGGGAATGGTGGGAATGGTGGGAAGGAATTTAGAAGAACTCAGTATCTACGCGGTTTGCAGCCCTATAAATTCCTTCCCACTACCAGAAAATTCAGTGGGAAGGAAATCCAGTCAGTGGGAAGGAAACCAAAAACTAGCCTTTTTTATGGTAGATGGTGTGACAGGTGTACGTAGTGGCGTGTACTGGCATGAACCCAAAAACGAGGATGATGACAAAGAGTTAACACACCCGTTGTGGCTATGTTCACCGCTACACATTAGAGCAGAAACCCGCGATGCCGAACAAAGTAACTGGGGCAGATTATTGCAGTGGAGTGATAACGATGGGCACAGCCATACGTGGGCTTGTCCTATGGCAATGCTGGCGTCAAGTGATACCAGTAAATTTCGCGAAGCACTCATTGAAGATGGCTTAACCATCAATGGCAGCACAAGAGCACGTCAACGTCTAACCGATTATGTCACTACCTATCCACCAGAAATGGATGAACGGATGAGATGCGTTACGCGGATTGGTTGGCATGGATTACGGTACGTATTACCGCATAGCGTTTACGGCGATCAGACTGGCGAAGGTGTTATTTATCAAGGCGCGGATATTGGCGACTTTGCACAAGCCGGAACACTTGCCGAATGGCAACAACACGTTAGTAAGCCAGCGGTGGGCAACTCGCGCATTGTGTTCGCGTTATCCGTAGCCTTTACGGGTGTATTGTGTGAAATGGCAGGCGAAAGCGGCGGCGGTTTTCATTTTGTCGGCACTACCAGCAAAGGCAAAACCAGCACGCTACTCGATCCTGCGGCAAGCGTATGGGGTAATCCCGAACGCTACGCCAAGAAGTGGCGCACTACAACCAATGGCCTAGAATCGCTTTGTGTTGGCCGCAATGATGGCTTACTCATATTGGATGAGCTGGCGCAGGTTGCACCGCAAGAAGCAGGTAGTGCGGCCTACCTTATCGCGAATGGCCAAGCTAAAGCACGCATGACGAAAGAAGGCGGAAGTCGTCCTTCATCCACGTGGCGAGTGATGTTGTTATCAGCAGGTGAAATTGATTTATCGCAACACATGGCCGAAGGAGGAAAAACGGCAAAGGGTGGACAAATGGCGCGCTTACCCGCCATACCTGCCGATGCTGGCAAAGGGCTTGGAACACTGGAAAACCTGCACCAATTCGCCAATGGCCAAGCCTTTGCAGATAGTTTAAAAAATAATACGAGGCAGCATTGCGGAACCGCAGGCACGGCGTTTTTAAACCGATTAACCAGCGCTGAAGAGTTGGCAAACGTGCGCAGTACCATCAGAGCTAGGCTTGCCACCATTAGCGCACTGCTAGACGTTCCAAAGGGTTGCGCACCTGAAGTGGGGCGAGTGGCTTCACGGTTTGCGCTAACGGCCTTAGCTGGTGAACTGGCCTCTAGCTATGGCATAACGGGATGGCAAGAGGGCGAAGCTACAACGGCGGTTAAACGCTGCTTTACGGATTGGCTCACTGAAAATGGCGCGGGCATTGGAAACGATGATGTAGCGTTAGTTTCACAGGTGACTGCTTTTATGCAAACTCATAGTTGCACACGGTTTCCGCCAAATAATTCGGAAAGTGAAGAGCTTGCGCGATGCCAGAACCGAGCGGGTTTTAGTAATTCAACGTTGAATAGCGGCACCGAATATTGGGTGCAAACCGAGGCGTTTAAAAACGAACTGTGCAGAGGCTTCAACACCAAACTAGCCGCCATCACACTCACCCGCTTTGGCTTCCTTCAGGACGGCGACATCGAACAGAAAGACGGCAAAGCCATGAAACGGCTAACCCAAAAAAAATGGGTGCGATCAATGGCAAAATCACTGCCTTTCTACGTGTTTAATGATTCGGTATTGGAGGGTGCAATATGAAAACACCCGCTAACAAAACCGCCATATTTAAATTCCTTCCCACTGAATTAATTTCCTTCCCACTGAAAAAAACGCTAGTGGGAAGGAAATCGTGCCCGCGAGCCCTTATAAACACTGGGTTTGTAAATTTCCTTCCCACCATTCCCACCATTTTTAGCAACCCCGTAAAAAACACTGAAAAGGCATGGTTATGGCTATTAGTTCTACCTGACCGAGTCGAGCCATTAGGTGTTAACCCACCATGTGATCGAGCGCATATTGATAACTTTGCGAAAATGCACAACTTAACGTTGTTAGACGCAATTCCGATTTACAGCGAAGCCTTGGCGCAAAACTGGAGGCATTAAAAGCCTTAAATACATTTCATTGTTTAATTGGAGATCACAATCATCAAAAAATTAGCCAAAAGTTCAGCTGAAACAAAACGTGAAGAAGAAATAAAACATCTAGCTAATGTTACTTTACGCCCAAGCACTAATGCAGCGGTGATAGTGTGTGATTACAGCAAAGCATTTGATGAACAAGATATTTCAGCGCTCATGACCGAGTTGGGCACCAGCATGGAATCATTAAGAACCAATGATTTATCACGCTGTGAAAATATGCTGTTAGGGCAGGCTCATGCCTTGCAATCCATGTTCACGCATTTATCACGAAGGGCTATCAATCAAGAGCACATGAAAAATATTGAGGCATTTTTGCGCATGGCTTTCAAAGCGCAAAATCAGTGCCGCATGACGTTAGAAACACTGGCCACGATTAAAAACCCACCCATCATTTATGCAAAGCAGGCCAACATTAACCACGGCAATCAGCAAGTGAACAACGGTAGCTCTACACCCTCGCACGTAGAAAAAACTGAAACATCACGAAACGAACTATTGGAGAAAAACAGGCATGAAACAGAATGGCTGGACACCCGAGCGCCGAGCAAGACAAGCAGAGCTGATAAAGAAATGGCAACCATGGAAAAAGTCCAGCGGCGCAAAAACTGAAGCGGGTAAAACGCGCTCAAGCCGCAATGCCTTCAAAGGTGGGCATCAAATAAAAATACGAGCTTTGACGAAAGAGATAAATGAACTGCTGAAGGAACAGCGTAAGAGGCATGGCGGATATTAGTTGAGCTTAGCGACCGATTCATAAAGGTTTCACGGCATCATTTTAAAACCAACAGGATCTGTTGAATAAATATCAGAATCAACAAACCCGATCATTGAGCAACCGTAAACTCGGTTCAAATAGAGTTTGTGCAGTAATATCATCTCTGTCGTGCAAAACCCGTTTAGTTTCGAGGCCAGTACGCACGCGGGGGCTATACATTTCGCGACAAATACGCGCGAAGGACAGTCATCCAATTGAATCGCTTTTTATAGCTAAAACCTATAGATATGTAGGCGACGATTAAAATTTCTCGTGGAATCTAGGTGGTTTAGCAACTACTCTGATAAGGTAGCTAACATGTTTTTTGATACGTAATCGTGCAAAAAAAGCAAAATACTTTAAAGAGAATAGCCGTGCTTATCAGTCATAATCGAGAAAAATTGATCAATTCAATTATATTTTTCTCTAAAAATACAGCCCATTGTCACAAGGCAAAGCTATTTAAGCTTCTTTACTTCCTCGACTTTGAGCATTTCAAAGCTACAGGCCGTAGCGTTACCGGCTTGTCATATTTTGCGTGGCCTATGGGGCCGGTGCCGACTTCGCTTTATGCGGAGCTTGATTCGCCCTCCCCAGACTTAGCTCAAGCCGTTAGTATTACAATAGAAAGTAATAGCTTCGGCAAACTTTTGATTAGGCCAACTGAAGAGTTTAATGCCTCAATTTTTAGTAAGCGCGAAATCAAGCTACTTAATCAATTAAGCAAAGAATATAAGGCTTCCCTTGCAGAAGATATGATTGAGGCCACTCATTTAGAAAATGCACCATGGGATCGAGTCTTTAACAAGGAAGGCAATCCGCAAGCAGCAATACCCTACGAATATGCTTTGCTTACCGGCGAAAAAGCAGAAATGCTCGCTTATATTCAAGAGCGCTCTGACTTTATTAAGGCTACTACTCATTGAACCCGGGTGGTGTTTTTGTTGATAAAGAATTTTCCTTCCATGATGGGGCTGAAGCAGAAAAACTATTTGTTGTACTGGGGTTTGACAAGGGAATCATTGTTGTCGCAAAAACAACATCAAAGAATCATGGCAGGGGTATCACCTATGGTTGCCAACCCAAAGATAGGTTCCATAATTTTCATTTAGTGGCAAATAGTTGCTACCTGCGCAAGCCCACTTGGATTTGTCTTGACGAATTTTATGAGCTACAGCAGAACAAGGCGTTAGCAAAGCGTTTTTCGGGTGTTATCAATCACCTTTGTGATCTTCCTTCTGAAATGATTAAACCGCTACTTGAGTGCGCACTTCAAAGCGACGATATGACAGCAGCTCAAGAGCTTATAGTTACCCTATCGTTAAAAACACTTTAGCATCTGCGCATATGGCCATGACATGCACATCAGTCAACATAACGCGCGAGGGGAACCACCACCTAAGATGTCGCAAAAGTCCGCTTTACAGTACGTGCGCAGGATTATCTCTGCTTTGCTTGTGATTGCGGAATAATCATTCTGCTATGCCTTTAGGGTCTCCCAAAACTCCCTAGTTTCGCTACCAGTACGCGCGAGCGAAAGTTAAGGCTAAGTTAAGGGTTTGAGCAACGAGTACGTGAGGGAACCACCACTTGGGACGCAAGGTTCGCACAAGGTTGCCAGACATTAATTTGAAAAAATATCAATAAATATCAGATTTCGTTAAAGCTCGACTTACAGCGTTAAAGTTTCTTAATGCCCTAAAGTCTGCAAAGGTGATTCGTATAAAACATTGACTCGACACATGGAACTCGGATGGGGTAACTGCGCCCTGTAAAGCTACCATGTGATCCTTCCAACTCACCAATGATACGATTTTTAATTACAGGTCTGGAATAGGTTTGCTATTTGTACCAAAAATAGTACGCTTGTATAAAAATAAGGATAACCAATGAACACTTTAACTAACCCGTATATTGGTAGTGACTTTGAAGACTTCTTAGCCGATGAAGGGATTTTAGATGGCGCTAACGCAATAACCGTTAAGCGCTTACTGGCATGGCAAATAGAGCAAGCCATGAAAGAGAAGAAAATCAGTAAAAGTAGAATGGCTGAATTAATGCACACCAGCCGCGCTGCACTGGATAGATTGCTAGACAGTACCGACGCCAGCCTTACGTTGGTAACACTTACTAAAGCAGCTAACGCGCTAGGCAAACGTGTAGACGTGCAATTACTTTAAGCCACAATTTAAAAAATACACAAGGTAATCAGGAATGATGAAGGTCGATGAAAAAGAAGACGAATATTTTATTAAAAAGCGTGAGCTTGGAGAGTTGTTCGATTCTAAATATGATTTAAATGTAAATTTGTTTAGGGGAAGAAATCCAAGCAGTGGCACCCCAGCACTCTACCCAATCCTTAAATCTTTTTTATTGTCTGATGGGCGCGTGCGCGATGAAGACATTAAGACTTATAGAAAAAATGGTGATTTGTGGGTTGATTCCAAGTCGGGCGGAATATCCTTATTTGACGTAAAGGGTGTACCGGTCAAATCATGGGAATATTATTTATTGGGCAAGGGTGTGACTATTCCTATCGGCCTTGTCATCACTAAAGATGACTACAAGAAACGGCTCAAAGCAACTCACTACACAATAAGGCCAAACTGGGATATGCCAGTCACAAAGTTTTGCATGTTGCTCGATCAATTGACTAAATGCTTGAAGGAGTCTTAAAAATGTTAAGTTTGGCGGACGTATTAAATCTTATTCGGTTGACTGAATTTGAACTCGATAAATTACAAATTGAAGTGGATGGCAGCGATGAAGACACCAGAAACAATGCTGGTGAAATGATAGTTCAAATGGACAATCTGGCGCAGAAGCTGAAGGAAATGTACGAGCAATTACGCCCCAGTGAAAGCGATTACCCATCATATGAAAAATATTTAGATATTCTTGAAAGCACAAAAATTTAATAACAGTTGCGCATCTTCAAAAGCGAATTTGCGAGGAATAAATAATGCAATCATCAACACTCACAACGAAACAAGCCTGCTTTGTTGATGATTTAGTAACGCAATTGAGTCGAGTAAATTAATCATGCCGTTAACGCCTGCCAACCTAGTCTTTTTAATTGAACTTACGGAAATTGAAATTGTACGTTTAGACTCCATTGTCAATGATGAAGGTGCGACTGTGGAATTACGTGACGAATGTGCTGACACGCTTGTACTTGCGTCTATTACAGCGGGGGCTTTGCAAGAAGAGTACGAAAGTCATTGGCAGGAAGGCAGTAATTTAACTCCTTATGACGTAATCATTGAGCGCATAGCTAAACGCGCCGCGTAGCGATTACCAGATATTTTTAGCGCCAAAAAAATCATTTGTGTGTATGAGTGTGTGTACGGCACGAAAACCGAATAAACAAAATCGTTTATAATCAAACATATGCAGTGACTATTCGTGTGCTGTCAGGGCACCATCTCTCTCAAACCAAGTCGCGTAAGCGTAACAAGAGCAATGCTGCTGAGGCTTAACTATGCAGGTTTTTCATCACATAAATTCGTTGCGTAACGTTTTAGCCGCTGACCGCCTTGCCGGTAAGCGTATTGGCTTTGTCCCCACAATGGGTAATTTGCACGATGCACACATCGAATTGGTGAAGATAGCTCAGCGTAGTTGCGATGTGGTGGTAACCAGTATTTTTGTCAACCCCCTCCAGTTTGGCTTGAATGAAGATTGGGATAAGTATCCGCGAACACTCGCCGCCGACAGCGTTAAATTAGAGTCTGTACATTGTGATTACTTGTTTTGCCCCAATGAAAAGGAAATCTACCCCAATGGCATGTCCGAGCAAACGCGGGTGATTGTGCCAACCATGACGGATGTGCTTTGCGGTGCAAGTCGGCCAGGACACTTTGAGGGTGTAACGACAGTCGTGACCAAGCTATTTAATATTGTGCAGCCGGATGAAGCTGTGTTTGGCGTTAAAGACTTTCAGCAGCTTGCAGTGATTCGGCGCATGGTAGAAGACTTATGCATTCCGATTAAAATAGTTGCCGGCGATATAGTGCGTGAAGCCGACGGTCTGGCAATGAGTTCGCGCAATGGCTTTATCACCGCAGATGAACGTCCGCGCGTAGCGCAACTTAATCGCAGTTTGAATTGGATCAAACAAGAAATAGTGCAAGGTCGGCGGGATTTTAACGCCCTGATTGAAGTAGCGTGTGAGCAGATTATTAGCGCTGGATTCAAGCCGGATTACGTCAGCATATGCAATAGCCGTAGCTTGGAAATGGCTGCTCATGACGATAAGGAAATCACCATTCTTGGCGCAATGTTTACACAGAGCGCTAGGTTGATTGATAATGTCTCTGTGGTGTTGGGTTAATTAAGGCCTACATCGGTTGTTGTTGAGGAAATTTTAATGCTCACTCATATGCTTAAAGCCAAACTACACATGGCTAAAGTTACCCAGGCAGAACTTTGGTACGACGGTTCCTGCGCTATCGATGCTGATTTGGTTGCCCTTGCGGGTATGCGCGAATTTGAGCAAATCGATATTTATAACGTGAGCAACGGTGAGCGTTTTCATACCTATATCATTCTCGCCGAAGCTGGTTCTGGCACCTTCTCAATGAACGGTGCTGCGGCTCGTAAAGTACAAGTGGGCGATCGCGTCATTATTGCCACCTACGGTTATTTTCATGATGCTGAATTGATTGAGCATAAGCCAAAATTGGTTTATCTGGATGCGAGTAACAAAGTTGAGCGCACGTCAGATTCGATCGCAATACAGACGAAATGACGGAGAGAGTGACATAGGAAGTAACATAGATTGTTTAAAAAAGGCCGCTTCTGCGGCCTTTTTTAATACTAGCTGCCACTCCTGCTAACTGAAGCGACATAACAAAAAATCATACCAGTTAATACTCTTGGGACAACGT
This sequence comes from Gammaproteobacteria bacterium, assembly GCA_025362015.1. Lineage (GTDB taxonomy): Bacteria > Pseudomonadota > Gammaproteobacteria > Pseudomonadales > Cellvibrionaceae > Cellvibrio. Next base: position 12,899 of record JANYIO010000080.1, read on the forward strand.
TGTCACTGTAAATTGATTACCCGAGCTGATAAGCTAGCCGCCGATCTTTTACGGGGTGTTAGCCCAATTATCACTTACAGATTTGCGTTTCACTATTAACCAGTTAGCCACAATCTGATTGCGGCAGAGAGAATAATCATGTCAGAAGTCCATCTTTATCCTGTGTCCGAAAGCTTTAAAGCAAGCGCTGCGATTGATCTTGAGCGCTATAACACCATGTATCAGCAATCTATTACCGATCCTGATACTTTTTGGGCGGCGCAGGCGAACGAATTTTTAACCTGGCAGGCGCCTTGGTCGAAGGTCACTAAAAGTGATTTGCGCAAGGGTGAAGTGGCGTGGTTTATCGATGGTAAGTTAAATGTCAGCGTCAATTGTATCGATCGCCATTTGCCAGCGCGTGCTGATCAAGTTGCTATTATTTGGGAAGGTGATGATCCAAATGAAGAACAGTTTATTACCTATCAAGAATTGCACGATGAAGTTTGCCAGTTAAGTAATGCGTTACGCGCTCGCGGTGTGAAAAAGGGCGATCGGGTATGCATTTATATGCCCATGATTCCTGAGGCGGCTTACGCCATGCTCGCTTGTGCACGTATTGGTGCAGTGCATTCAGTCGTGTTTGGTGGTTTTTCACCGGAAGCTTTAAAAGACCGTATTTTGGATGCCGATTGCCAAGTAGTCATTACTGCCGACGAAGGCTTGCGCGGTAGCAAACGTGTACCTTTAAAAGCAAATACTGACGTCGCTCTGGCGCAATGTCCAAATGTGCATACCTGTATAGTAGTGCGTCGCACGGCTGGCTCAATTCAATGGAATGAAGCGCGTGATTTTTGGTATCACGATCTTATCGCCAAACAGAACACCGAGTGCGAACCTGAAGTGATGGATGCGGAAGATCCACTTTTTATCCTTTATACGTCTGGCTCGACGGGTAAACCTAAGGGTGTATTACACACGACTGCAGGTTATTTGTTGCAAGCAGCAATGACACACAAATACGTATTTGATTACCAGGAAGGTGATATTTATTGGTGTACAGCGGATGTGGGCTGGGTGACCGGTCATAGTTATTGTCTCTACGGGCCGCTCACCAATGGCGCTACCACGCTCATGTTTGAAGGCGTGCCAACCTACCCGGATGCTTCGCGTTGCTGGCAAATTATCGACAAACATCAAGTCAATATTTTTTACACTGCCCCAACAGCGATTCGAGCGCTTATGGGGGCAGGCGATGATTGGGTAAAGCAAACCTCGCGAGCTAGTTTGAAATTACTTGGCAGTGTGGGTGAGCCCATCAACCCCGAAGCATGGGAATGGTACTATCGTGTCATTGGCAATAGCCGTTGCCCAATCATGGATACGTGGTGGCAAACCGAAACTGGTGCACATATGCTTACGCCGTTACCCGGAGCCATTGATCTTAAGCCTGGCTCGGCGACAGTGCCATTTTTTGGTGTACAGCCTGCGTTAGTGGATGCTGAAGGCAAAGAAGTGATCGGTGCAGGCGAAGGTAATTTGGTGATTAAAGCGGCGTGGCCGAGTCAAATTCGCAGTATTTTCGGTGATCATCAACGCTGTGTGGACACCTACTACAGCACTTATCCAGGTTACTACTTTACGGGCGACGGCGCGCGTCGCGATGCTGATGGTTACTACTGGATTACCGGCCGTGTGGATGACGTGCTCAATGTTTCCGGACATCGTATGGGCACTGCGGAAGTTGAAAGTGCATTAGTGCTGCATGACAAAGTTGCCGAGGCTGCAGTAGTGGGTTATCCCCACGAGATTAAAGGTCAAGGCATCTATGCCTATGTAACTTTGATGGGCGGTCATAATCCCTCGGATGAATTGAAAAAAGAATTGCTAGCCTTGGTGGTGAAAGAAATTGGCGCGATTGCGCGGCCAGATATCATTCAATGGGCGCCGGGCTTGCCGAAAACTCGGTCGGGTAAAATCATGCGTCGGATACTGCGTAAAATTGCCGCTAATGAGCTGGATACCCTGGGTGATATTTCGACTCTTGCTGATCCAGCGGTGGTTGAGCAGCTAATTGAGAATCGTGCGAACAAGTAAGTGTTTTCTGTTTCACATCTGTAAAAAAAACCGCTTTTATAAAAGCGGTTTTTTTTTACATTTTGCCTCACAATAGAGAGTGCTCGACGATGTAGTGGTACGATCTGAGCTGACTAAACCTAAATCTTGTGTAAGAGATATGGCCGTATGGTGGATCTTGTACTATTTAATTTTAATGATATTTCGGTAATGTTTTATGGCGTTTTGTCGCTGGTATTGGCGATATTAGTTTGCCGTCGCCCAGCGGGGCGCATCAAAAAACATTTTAAAATATTTCTTTCGCTTTTCTTTTTTCTCGGAACACTCAATGCGATTGACACTATTCTTTATTGGAGTGTCAATATCAATACGAAAATATCAGCGTTGTCCCCCAATTTTTTCTTTTTGGGCGGGTTTGTTTTTTTCTTGCAGGGGCCGCTGCTCTATGGATTTACTAAAGCTGCCATTTATCGTCATTATGAAATAAATAAAAAATATTTCTGGCATTTGCTGCCAGCCTTTTTGTGCCCGTTGTATATGTACATGATTTATTTTCGCTTTGACGCCAATTATAAATTACAGTACGTGCATGACTGGAGTTTAGTTATTGCAAACCCTTATTTTGAGGTGTTGATATGGAGTCAGCGAATAGCAGTGTTTTGTTATAGCGTAATCTGTACTAACATTTTGTATCAATACACTCGCCATTTAAAAAATATCAAATTTCAACTTAATAATATTGATATACATTGGTTAAATGTATTAATCATAGGCTTCCTGTGGATAAATTTATGGGTTGTTGTTGAATTGTTTATATCGAAATTTACCGCATTCAATGTAGGCAGTATTATGGGAATAATGGAAAGTTATTTCCGCTGCATTTATGTCTGTGCGTTGGTTATTTACTTGTTGCACCATTCCAGAGGCTTTGCTGAAATACAGTTGGAGCACACGTTTAGTGAAACTCCAGTTTTGGAAGAGGGTGATTCCCAGCAACAAATAATTGAAAAATTGCAAGCCTATATGGATTTAAACAAGCCCTATCTGGAGCTTCATCTTAATGTGGAGCGTTTGGCAGGTATGCTTGATGTAACACCGAAAGTACTTTCCAGCGCAATTAACATGCAATTAAAAATGAATTTTTTTGAAGTCACTAGTTTCTATCGTATTGAAGAAAGTAAGCGCCAGCTGGCGGATGTCAATTTACGTGAGCTAAGTATTAATGATGTGATGAAAAATTGTGGTTTTAATAGTAAATCTGTATTTAACCAAGCCTTTAAAAAATCAACGGGAGTCACGCCCAGTTATTATCGACAACAGCATCTTGGTTAGATATTGATTTGGCGGCGTATTTTCACCTTCTGATAATTGTGTCTTATGGCGCCATTGGCCGAAGTTGGATGTCAA
>JANYIO010000086.1 GCA_025362015.1 Gammaproteobacteria bacterium
TAAAGCAAAAGTAGACCTTTTGTAAGATTTTGAATTTTCATATTCTTCGTTGCTGTTCATTCCATTCGGATTCTTTGCCGTAATGTCAGCTATTCCAATTTTTCCATAAACGCTTAACCAGGATGAATTGAACGTATGGCCTATATTTGCTCCTAAAAAGTTTAAATCGTAATTGTCACCACCTGTTCTAACCATCTTTGCTTCAAAGCTATAGTATTGGTTAAAATCATAACCTGCCTCAAGTAAACTTCCATTACTAATGTGCCCGTAATAGAGCGTGCGCGATTCAACAAATCCCGCTCCAAAATATGCCCCTTTAACATTATCTGCATGCGTAGAGGCTGAAATAGAGAAAATCAAGATGAAGAATAGGGCAATCATTTTTATTATCATTACTGCTCATCCTATTTATTTTAAAATTATTCTAACGTTCAGCACAGGCTCTTATCTATCCTTCCTTGCTGAATCCATTCAAACTTATTTTGGTATCGAAATTCCATTGTCCCTCATTGTCGTCCCTATTGTGATCCGAGCTTGTGTTGAGCGAGAGTTATTATTTAACTTATCCATGTCATAGTGAATACGTAAAATTACGTATTTGTTAGTGGAAGTGTTTAAGAGTTTTTTAATGATATGTATAGAGCTGTGAGGGTTGAGACTCGCGTCAATTTAGTGCGGCACTAACACGCTAAAACAGGATCCGCAGTCTTTTTTAGAGTGAACGCTGAACATGAATTTTGCGTTCGTAGTGAGCGCTTTTACAATATGCAGGCCTAGCCCAGAACCTTCATTGATTGAATCTTCTGCATTAAGCTGAGTAAAGGGACGGCTAAGTTCTTCGATGCGGGATTTGGCTATGCCATGGCCCGTATCCCATACTTGTATCAGTACTCCATTTGATCTATTTCTTGCTGAAATTAAAATCCCTCCTTGTGAGGTGTAACGCATCGCGTTGGTGACCAGGTTGTCTAATATGCGATTAATTACAATGATAGAGCAATTAATATTGCAGCCGTAATTTACGCAGCGGAAGCTTAGGCCTTTGTTGTTAATTCGCTCTTCGTATCGCTGCCGCAAGCCGTCAAAAATGTCATTAATGGGTACAATCTCTTTTGCTTCAAGATATTGAGAATGGGCGATGTGAATGATCGATTGCAACAGTTTTTCCGCATACAAAACTGTGTTTTCAATTTTATCTTTTGCAGATTTACTTTCATTATCATCTACCACAGACAAGGCCATTTTTATGGAAGCCAGAGGTTGAATCAAATCATGCGTAACGGCTGCGAGCTGTAAGCTATAATCCTGTAATTTCGATAGAGATTGATTTTTTTCCGATTCTAAAACCGCCATTTCTTCTGCATCGCTTACTTTTTGCAATAAGTGCGCATTCAAATCCTGTTGAATAATTTTTGATTGGTAAACTATGGCTCCGGCAAATAGAAAAAGATCTAGCACTTGTCCCATGCTGGCTAAGCCAAACATCCATCGGCTCAAATCAATAGACCCCAAGCACGTTAAAATAAAAAGGTAAGAAAAAGAACACTGTAAAATGGAGCCAATTAGAAATAAAAGTGAGGATGGCTGCCGCTTAAAATATGCCCATAGGGTAACAGCAACTGGCATAGGAATAACAAATAGAGACGTCCATAATACATAGGTAGACAACTCAATAAAAAAACCAAGAACCACAAACATCGTAGACAAGCTTGCTGCTGTGAGCGTGAGTAGATACAAAAGTCTATTAAGTTGCTTCAGATTAAAAATGGCGCCAAAAAAAAGAAAATACCAAACATAGGTCATGCTGCCAGCAATCGAGGTGAGGCGTACATTAAATTCGCCAGAAGCGGGCCATAAATACTTGAAGTTATAGCCCAGCATTTGCGCCATAAAAAATCCGAGGCTTAATGTGAGCAAGCAATAGTATGCCAACGCTTTACTGGGCTTTAAACAAAATTGCAGAAAGAAAAATAAAAATAAAGTGAAGGCAACACCTAAACTCACGCCATGAACAAGTGTTGCCAAGTACTCTCTGGAGTCAAAGACTTCTTTCTCCGAAATCCTATTGAACATAGGGTAATGGGCTATGCCTGCGTACTGCATATAGACATCCAGCCGCTCATTAGTACCAATACTGATGGGAACACTCAATAAATTGTAGGGCAAGGGGCGGGTGTAATAGGGGGAATGAATGTTCTGCTCAAGCAATAAAGACAGCTCGCCCTCGCGAACAGTGTAAACCCTCAATAGCTTCGCCTGAGTTATGGACGTTGAAAGGCGGATGTCCTTGGTGATGCTAGAGCTATTTGTGATACTTAATTTATACCACTGAGCCGAGGTCTCCGTCAGATCCTTATCATGAAGCGGAACGTTTACACTCGGGATAGAGCGGCTCTGTAATGTCACATGTTGATTGAGTGCATGTTGGAATTCGTCAGGAACCTTATCGATTGGATAGTTACCGTAACGCTCAAGATACTGGTCAACGGAGTCGCTAAATCTGTCATCATTTAATATTAAAACATCAGATTGAGCCCAATGACTCGAACATATGCTGATAAAAAGCAGGCAAGTTTGTACAATGCACAACGAAATATTGGATGAAGTAGTCAATGATGCGGCAACCTAAATGAATATTATAATAGCAGATGACCACGCAATATTTAGAGATTCACTTGAATTCATGTTATGCAATAAAACCGCCCATAAGGTACTTTGCACTGTAGCGAATATTCAAGATTTGAAAAGCGCTATTCTGCAGTATCCTGTTGAGCTAATTCTCATCGATTATCACATGCCAGAGGGCGACACTTTAGCTGCTGCTGAGTATATCAAACAACGACACTTCGAGCTAAAACTGGTTTTTTTAACGGGTTCCCAAGCGTGTTTTACGCTAAAGCAAATAGTCAGTAGTCGTGCAGATGGCGTATTACACAAAGAAGAGTCTGCTGAAGTAATAATTTCTGCAATTGAAAAAATAGCTAACAATCTTCGCGTGGTCTCCCCAGCAATCCAAGAGAAAATCGCACTGGCAGATTTCGAGCTTACGGCACGTGAATTTCACGCGCTAAATTTGATTGTTCAAGGATATACATCGCTAGAAATAGCTGGCTTTATGAATATCTCGCCGAGAACAGTGGATAAGCATAAAGAAAATATTATGCAAAAAATGGGAGTGTCTAATGTTGTGCAATTGGTTAATCAAGTGCATAGCTTAAAGTTGTTTTGCGAAGAAAACCTCTAGTGTCTGCAGGGTAACTCATGATAGTTGTATGCTCTAAACATTCATTAAAATAAGCTCAAAATAAATTTCCATTCTGCTTTCGTTACAGGTTGCGTAGACAACCGACTTTGCTTTAACAGAACCATGTCTTGTAATGCGAGCTGCTGTTTTAATTCAGCTAAAAGGAGTATGCGGGGAAATGTTTTCTGTAATTGAATGTCCACCGAAACCCAGCGTGGGTTTTCATGTGTGGATTTTGGATCGTAATAATCGCTTTCCGGATTAAATTGTGTGGGGTCGGGGTAAGCAGTTTTAACAATTTTTGCAGTGCCGACTATGCCGACATTTTTACAGCTGCTATGGTAAATAAATACTTCATCATTTAGTGCAACCTGATCGCGCAAAAAATTGCGGGCTTGATAATTGCGAATGCCATCCCAACGGCCGATCTTGTCAGGCGCAGCCGCGAGATGTTCTATGCCATAGATGTGCGGTTCAGCTTTGAAGAGCCAGTAGTTTTTGCTCATGTATTTATCTCCTATTTATGGGAGTCGTCGACAACTGCTCGATTTTATTCCCGATGAAATTCTACATTCTCCATCTGTGAGGTCGTTCTGTGTTTCTCTACGTTTTGCATTTGTGCGATCGTCATCCTCGCGTAGCGGGGATCCAGTGTTTTTGATTTTCATTGGCCAATTTCTTCGTACAAATCTTTCCACGTAGAATTATTGCTTTCAATTAGTTCCAATTTAAATTTTCTATTATATTTTTTTAGAGACTTTTCTCGTGTAATAGCTGAGTACATGGTCTCGTGTTGTTCATAATAAACAAGGATGGTAACGTTATATTTCTTAGTGAATCCTTCAATAAGATGATTTTTATGTTGCCATATTCTTTGTAACAGATTACTTGTTACACCTATATAAAGGGTACCATTTATTTTGCTTGCAAGAATGTATACGGCTGGTTGTTTCATAAAAATCCCTTTTGAGAGCCTGGATCCCCGCTGCGCGAGGATGACGATGAACTGAAGTCTGGATCCCCGCTATGCGAGGAGGACGATGAACTGAAGTCTGGATCCCCGCTATGCGAGGAGGACGATAAATTATATTAACTTACAGCCATGCACTCAATCGCGCAGCAGTTTCTTCATTGACCACTTCTAGCGCAACTTTGCGTTTTTCAACATCGACTTCTTTCACTAACACATACACTTTCTCGTCAAGACGATAGGTTTTTCCTGCAACAGTTAAACTTAAACGGCGTGAATCAAATTGTGCTTTTACATCGCCATCTTTCGGCGCGAGCATGGCATAGCCTTCGATGCCAAGATCATCTAAACGCACGCCAATACCATTAGAATTAACAAGAGCAATTGTGCCTATGTGCAAGGTATCTAATTGCTGCGTCATAAATTGACTGCACAACCATAGTTCTAAATAACGACAAGCCTGGCGGCCAATGTTAATAGTTTCTTGTAATTGGTTTGGTAAATCGTTATGAATTTCAACTTTGGGTTGGCCGCGTAAAATACGTTTAATAGCGATGTGATTGTAGTAATCGTTATAACGTCGAATGGGTGATGTCACCATTGCGTAAGCGGGGAAACCTAAACCGAAATGCGAAATGGGTTCGAAAGAAAGTGAACCAGCTTGCAGCATACGTTGCAGTAGCGATAAGAGCGCGGCGCTTTTAGGGTGATTGGTTGGGTTGCTGCGCAACTCTTTAAAAAGCTGTTGGAATTTTTCAAGTTGAGTGAGGTCACTCGCGCTTAAACCTGCGGCAATTAAATCGGGGCGGTCTTCATTAATCAAATGGAGTGCATCATTTAAACGTTCGGGGCGAAAACCAACATGTGTCGAGAAAATTCCGTAACCCGGATGTTGTAAAAATAATTGACCAGCACAAATATTGGTGACTAACATCGCTTCTTCAATCATGCGATGAGCAATGTTGCGATCGCGTTTGTCAACATGGTCAATTTTTTTCTGATCGTTGAGAATAAAAAAGTAATCGGCTTTTTCATCCATTACCAATGCATGTTCCAAACGGTAATTTGCGCGAGTTTGCGCAAAAGCTTGCAACTCACTGAGTAGCGTTTTAATTGCATCACTTACCACAAAACCTGCATCAGCCAAACTTTTAACGTCATTGGCATCATCAGCAACAGCTTGATAGCTTAGTTTTTGTTGCGAGCGAATTTGAGCTTCGGAAAATTCATAATGCGTGATTTCACCGCTCATAGCAATTTGCATACGGCAAATTAATGCTGCGCGCTTTTGTTCGGGCACTAATGAATAGGTGTCGTGCGATAACTCCGCCGGTAACATGGTAATAGATTGGCCCAGCAAATAAACTGTGCTGGCGCGCACTCTGGCGGATATTTCTAAGGGACTATCGATATCAATATGTTTACTAGGGTTCGCAATTGCAGTAATTAATTCCCAGCCATTTTCATTTTTGGCAATATAAACTGCATCGTCCATGTCGCGCGTATTTTCTGAATCAATCGTCACAAATGGTAAATGAGTTAAATCCAATTCGCCTGATTCAAATGTGAGCGGTGACCAGTTAATGCTACTGGCTTGAGCTTGCGCGGTGGCTACCCACTCATTGGGTAATTTATATTTTGCGATGGTGTAACGGCTTTCTACGCCCGCCTCGTCGGCTTTGCCAAGGCGGTTGATAATATGAATTTGCGCTTTGCCATCATTAAAAGGGTGCCGCGAAATAGTGCAGTGAATTAAATCGCCCACACTAAAACCTTTGCGCGCTTGCGGCGGAATAAATAGCCAGCGATTAAAATTTGTGGCGTCTGGTTCGACGAAATCATTACTACCTTTATTGACGTAACGGCCCACGAATTCTTTTAATGAACTGCTAATGAGTTTGACCAAGCGGGCTTCTAGTTGATCTTTTTTATTGGTGCTGATAGCAACTTCTACACGATCATCCGGTAAGACTCGCATCATTTGTTCCGGGTCTAAAAATGCTTCGCGACCATCGTCGAGTAACACAAAGCCAAAACGTTTAGTGGTGCTGCGGACTATTCCTTGGCGAATGTCTTGGCTCTGGGCCTGCACAACAACTGGATTGTGGCTTTGGTCAATTTGTTGTTTAACCGCTGGGATGATTACTGGCTTGGACGTCAAATTGCTTTTTAATTGAGCTAATTGTGACAGGGCATCTTTATTGAGCATGGATAACAACTTATAGCAAAGAGTAGTGATGTGGATGATAGCAGGATGGCGCTCGAAGCTCTGCAAAAAATCCTTAAAGCTTATAAAAAAGCTTTCCCTTCTTTAGGCTAGGATTGTAGTAATATTCTGTAATTGGTTGCTATTTTACTGAGATTTTTGAATGGAAGTACTTAACGAACTCATGCTTTTTGGTGGGGCGCTGTTTATTATCAGCATTCTTGCCAGCACTTTGTCGCCGCGTATGGGCATGCCATTGTTATTGGTGTTTTTAATTATTGGCATGTTGGTTGGCGAAGATGGTTTCTTTGGGATTCGCTTTGAAAACGTCAAGGCCGCTTATTTTATGGGGACTTTGGCGCTCGCCGTTATTTTGTTTGATGGGGGTTTGCGTACAGAGATTCACCTGTTTCGTGTCGGCCTAAATCCCGCGCTTTCGCTGGCGACCCTGGGTGTTGTTATTACCGTGGGCATTTGTGGTGGTCTTGCGTCCTGGATTCTGGGTTTGTCATGGATACATGGCTTGCTGTTGGGGGCTATTGTCGGCTCTACCGACGCCGCAGCGGTATTTTCGGTACTGACAATGCAGGGGTTAGCGCTTAAATCCCGTGTGGGCGCCACGCTTGAAATTGAGTCGGGCTTAAATGATCCCATGGCGGTATTTCTCACCATCATGTTGGTAGAAATGATGACCAAGCATATGGCCTTTGACTGGTTGATGCTGCGTGATTTCGCGTGGGAAATGACCGTAGGCTCATTGATAGGTATCGCCGGTGGGCGAGTCTTGGCGTATGGGGTTGAGCGCTTATCGCTGAGCCCGGGGCTTTATCCACTATTAGCGTTGTTTGGTGGCATTTTTATCTTTGGCTTGGCTGCCGTATTACATTCCAGTGGTTTCCTTGCCGTGTATTTGGCGGGTTTGATGGTGGGCAATCGCGTTTCACGCGGGCTCTACAATATTCAGCGTTTTCATGATGGTTTTGCGTGGCTGGCGCAAATCAGTTTGTTTTTAATGCTGGGATTACTGGTTTCACCGCACCAATTGTTGGGCTATGCCGGTAGTGCGCTGCTGGTTGCCGTGGTGTTGATGTTTGTAGCGCGGCCAGTCGCAGTGTGGTTATGTTTATTGCCATTTCAATTTTCGTGGCAAGAAAAATTCTTTATTAGCTGGGTAGGTTTACGCGGTGCAGTTCCTATCGTACTGGCGATGTTTCCATGGCTAGCTGGTGTTGAAGGGTGGAATTTTTTCTTCAATATTGCTTTTTTTATTGTGTTGATATCACTGCTGGTACAAGGCTGGACGGTGGGGCCACTCGCACGTCGTTTAAATCTGAATGTCCCTACGACTAGCTCGCGGGTACAGCGTGTAGAATTAGGTGTGCCCGGTCAGGTTGGTCACGAATTTGTTGGCTATAAATTAGCGGTGGGCAGCCCTGTATTGCGCCGTACTGTGGGAAATTTGTATTTACCTGCGAAGGTACAATTATTGTGTTTGCTGCGCGATGGCAATCCGGTTAGTTTGCAGCCGGATGAAAAATTTCTAGCAGACGATCATGTTTTTTTATTGAGTATGCCGAGTGACTTGGAGTTGCTAGATAAATTACTGGTTGGTATTCAGGAAACTGAACGTTTGTCTGCGCAGGCTTTCTTTGGTGAATTTGTTATTACTTCACGCGCGAAATTATCTGAATTAAGTATGGTGTATAACTTTCCCGTGCCGGCAGAAATGGCAAGCTGGAGTATTGCGCGTTATATTTTTAGCAAGTATCGCAAACCGGTAGTAGGCGACAGGGTTACCTTAGGTCAGGTTGAATTCGTAGTGCTCGCAATGAAAAACCAACGTTTAATAAAAGTAAGTTTGAAACTTCATAAATAAAATATTGTTGTAGTGATAAATTCTGCAACGGGAAAATAATTGCCCACCGGTACTAATGAAACGCCGCGGGCCATTGAGGCCGTTGTCGTAACACAACAGAAATGGAAAAATAAAACGGCTAAAGAGCGCTATAAAATTTAGTTAATATCAACTAGCTATTGAGAAAATATTAAATAGGTCGATCGTTAATATTAAATAGATAGCTTGTGATATTAAATAGGCAGTTGGGTTGTATATTTAATTTGTTTAAGCGAGAACGTGGAATGGATACTGCCAACATTAGGCAATTTTAATAAAGTTTTACGTAACAGTTTGTCATAGTCATCCACGCTATTGGTTACAATCTGCAATACATAATCTTTATCGCCGCTGGTAGAGTAGCATTCTACAATTTCAGGGATAAATTGCACAGCGGCCTCAAATGTACTGAGCGCATCTTCATCGTGGTTTTTAGCAGTAACAAAAGCGTGTACGCGTACGTTCAAGTCAATCTTTTTGGCATCCAGCAGTGTTACTTTGCCGCGAATAACACCTTCTGTCTCCAGGCGTTTTAAGCGTCGCCAGCAAGGCGTATGCGATAGCCCAATCAGGCTCCCCAAGTCTGCCATAGAAAAATCAGCATTTTCCTGCAAGGCGCGCAAAATTTTGCGGTCATATTCATCAAGCTCTACTTTGTTGGGCAATTTATACACTCTAAGTTGCAATTAATTGGCACGATTGTAGGATGGGATATTGGTTAATTCAATCAAAATAGGATAAATTTCAAGGTGTGAGTGCTTTTTCCGCTATTTATTCAGTGCAATTGGTTTAGGGATGTTAAACGATGTGTTACCGCGGGTTTGAGAATGGCGCCAAAGGTTGTGATTGGCGGTCTGGCCGTGTATCGTAACGCCTTTTTTATCGGCGCTATTATGCATTTACAGTGCGCATTGATTCGCAATTAATAAATTGATTCACGGTGTTTAGATTTAGTGTCGCAGTTACTGTCGCTAGATTAAAGAAGTTACTGTAGTTAGATTAAATTTAAGAGGCAATCCATAATGAGAGTGATATTGTTGGGCGCACCAGGTGCGGGTAAAGGAACTCAGGCGCAGCTGATCATGGAGAAATTTGGGATACCGCAAATTTCTACCGGTGATATGTTGCGTGCAGCGGTAAAAGCGGGCACATCTTTAGGTTTGCAGGCAAAAGATATTATGACGGCAGGCGGCTTAGTGTCTGACGATTTAATTATTGGCCTGGTCAAAGAGCGTATAGCGCAAAGTGATTGCAAAAATGGTTTTTTGTTTGATGGTTTTCCGCGCACTATTCCGCAGGCTGAAGCCTTATTGGAAGCTGGTGTGGTTATTGATCATGTCATTGAAATTGACGTTGCTGATGAAGAAATAGTTGCGCGTTTAAGCGGGCGCCGTGTGCATGAAGCCTCGGGTCGTGTTTATCACCTGATTCACAATGCTCCGAAACAAGAAGGTCATGATGATATAACCGGCGAGCCATTAGTGCAGCGTCCCGATGACCTTGAAGAAACCGTGCGTAAGCGTTTAAAAGTTTATCATGAGCAAACTAAACCGCTGGTAGGTTTTTATCAAAAGCTGGTTGATGCTGGCAATAAAACTGCACCTAAATATTTCCGAATTGATGGTGTCGGTAGCGTAGAAACGATTCGCAAGCAGTTGTTATCAGTATTGAGCTAAACTGTTTTAACTTGCACAAAAATAGGCTCCTTGTGAGCCTATTTTTTTGTCTACACACTATTTATTTGTCCTTAAAAAAGCTATGACTAAAATTCTCGCTCTGGATTCCTCTACTGATGCATGTTCGGTTGCGTTGCATGTTGATGGTGAAACAATTCATATTTTTGAATTAGCCGCCAAAAGCCACACGCAGCGTTTATTGCCGATGGTGGATGAGATTTTACGGCAGGCACAATGTAATCTGCACGATTTGGATGCTATCGCTTATGGTTGTGGTCCCGGATCTTTTACCGGGCTACGTATTTGTATGGGTGTGGTGCAGGGCCTGGCATTTGGTGCTAATTTACCGGTAATACCTGTATCGACTTTACAGGCTATGGCGTGTGGTTTTGTTGAGCAACAACCCAATAATAATTTGCCATTGTTAGTAGCGTTAGATGCGCGGATGGAAGAAATTTACTGGGGGCTATTCATAGCAAACACAATTCCACAGGCGCTTGATGACGAACATGTTATGAAGCCTGCGTTAGTGTGCGAACATAATATTGTTGCTGGGTTGCAGAAAAACTTTATCGCAATTGGCCCAGGTTGGCACTACGCTGATTTGGCTTCAATTGTTCCAGCAACCTTAATATTAGATGTTCATCCTAATGCTAAAGATATAGTGACCCTGGCCGTTGAAGTGTTTAAAAATAATGGTCAAATTCCAGTATTAAACGCAGAGTTGGTCTATTTGCGTGATTCTATTTCCTGGCAAAAACGACAACGCATCCGTGCGTTGCCTATCGCTAATTCATAAAATTAAACCATGAGTTAAGTGTTATGAAACCACTTTTATCGCAAACAGAGTTTAATCAACAGTTGCTGCAATTTTTATCAGCATCACCAACTGCATTTCATGCCACGCAAACATTGGCAGGCTTATTAGGTGTTGCTGGTTTTGAGCAATTGGCTGAAGAAGATGCCTGGAATCTGCAAGCAGGTAAACGTTATTTTATTACGCGCAATGATTCATCAATCATTGCTTTTGTGTACGGGAAAAAGCCTTTACTTGATACGGGTATTCGTATGCTCGGTGCGCACACGGATAGCCCCTGTTTAAAAGTAAAACCGCAACCAGAGTTAAACCGTAAAGGTTATTTGCAGTTGGGCGTGGAGGTTTATGGTGGTGCACTTTTAGCCCCCTGGTTTGATCGTGATTTGTCCCTTGCTGGGCGCGTAACCTATCGTACGGCTGACAATAATATTGCCAGTGCTTTAATTGATTTTAAGCTGCCGATTGCAGTCGTGCCGAGCTTGGCGATTCATTTGGATCGCGAAGTTAATAATGCTCGTACCATTAACCCACAAAAAGATATTGTGCCTCTGCTGTTGCAAATGCAGGTGGCAAAAAATTCTGAAGAACAAAAAATTACACCCACGTTTAAAAGTATATTGTGTGAGCAAATAAAAAATCAGCATTCCGAAATTAAGGTTGCACAAGTTTTGGATTACGAAATAAGTTTGTACGACACGCAAGCTCCTGCATTGGTGGGCTTGCAGCAAGATTTTATTGCCAGTGCGCGCCTGGATAATTTATTAAGTTGTTATGTGGGATTACAAGCTTTGTTGCAGGCTGATACTGATGTTTCCAGCTTGCTCATTTGCACCGACCACGAAGAAGTTGGCAGTACCTCTTGCTGTGGCGCCAAAGGCCCGATGTTGGAACAATTTTTAGAAAGGTTGTTGCCTGATTTCGAAACGCGAGTAAGAGTTATTGAACGTTCGCTAATGATTTCTGCCGACAATGCGCACGGTGTCCATCCTAATTTTATGGACAAGCACGATGAAAACCATGGCCCGTTATTAAATCATGGTCCCGTCATAAAAATTAATGCCAATCAACGTTATGCGACTACTAGCGAGACCAGTGGTTTTTTTCAGCTTCTCTGTGAACAAACGCAGGTTCCCGTACAAATGTTCGTCGCACGAACTGATATGGGTTGTGGCAGTACTATTGGACCCATTGTCGCTTCAGAAGTGGGAGTAAAAACCATTGATATTGGTGTGCCTACCTTCGCGATGCACTCTATTCGGGAGCTTGCGGGTGTTAAGGATGCGCACTATCTTTATCGTGCGGTAGTCGCTTTTTATCAGTATGCTAATAGCTTTATGTTTTGATGTGTTTGTCAGGAAAAGTAAAATTTTAACTATTAATTGGTAATTTACATGAAAAAAATACGGCGGATTCAACCGCGAAGTGCATAACTCAACCCGTATAGGAAAAGAGATCAGCTGCCTGTAAGCTCGTCGCTTTTTCTCCGGCAAG
The DNA here is from genome assembly GCA_025362015.1 of Gammaproteobacteria bacterium. Taxonomy (GTDB): domain Bacteria; phylum Pseudomonadota; class Gammaproteobacteria; order Pseudomonadales; family Cellvibrionaceae; genus Cellvibrio. The sequence continues at coordinate 12,299 of JANYIO010000086.1, forward strand.
AGATATGAGTTGAGAACCTACAAGCAACTGACCTACGAACAACGATGCCAGATTGAAGTGCTAAAGAAAAGCGGTATTAATCAGCAAGCGATAGCAGCATTAATAACCGTCAGCCAATCAAGTGTTTCGAGAGAATTATCCCGCAACAAGGGCTTACGCGGTTATCGTCACCGTCAAGCCCAACAAAAATCGATTGAGCGACGACAGGCAACGGCTAGGCCATACAAAATGACAGCACAATTAATGGATGAAATCGACGATAAGCTTTTTTTGAAATGGAGCCCCGAGCAAATTAGTGGCTGGCTGTTGGTCGAGCAGAAAGTCTGTATAAGTCATGAAATTATTTATCAGCATGTGTGGGCAGATAAAGCGGCAGGTGGCGATTTGTATAAGCATTTGCGACGACGAACCAGAAAATACAAAGTGCGTGGCAGTAATGGAAAAACCCGCAGCGGCCAGATTAAAAACCGTATCAGCATTGATGAGCGGCCAAGAGTTGTTAATGAAAAGACTCGCGTAGGTGATTGGGAAATTGATACTGTTATAGGAAAAG
>JANYIO010000138.1 GCA_025362015.1 Gammaproteobacteria bacterium
AATTAATATCTAAAATGATTAGATCAGGCAGGCCACTACGGGCTTTGTAAATACCGACAAAAGGTTCTTCCGCAATATCCAAATTGATGTTGTTATGCTGGGCAAAAAATTGTTCTAGTAGGAGTATGTTGGTGGGGTTGTCTTCGATGTACAGAATTTTTTTATGTTCGTGAAAAGCTAATTTTGTCAGCTGAAAACTGACTGATTTAATAATAGTATGTTGAGTTTCATTCCATTCGCTCGCCAGTGGTAAATCAATCCAAAATTCTGTTCCCACACCTTCTGCACTTTTAAAATCGAGTTTTCCATTCATCATTTCAACTAATTGTTTGGTGATGACCAAGCCAACTCCCGAACCTTCAATGTTGCTAAATTCGGCATTTAAACGATTAAATGGTTGAAATACTTCGGCTTGGCGATTAGCAGGAATACCTTTACCGTTGTCGCGTACGGTAATACGTAATTTATTGTTGGCAATCAACTGCAAGTGCACTTCAACTTCGCCGCCAATGTCATTGTATTTAACTGCGTTGCTGAGTAAATTAATTAATGCTTGTTTGAAACGAACATTGTCGGCGGTAACGTACAGGTTTTCAAAATTACTCATGGTGGCAAATAATTTTATATGTTTATGGTCAGATTGTGGTTGTACTAACGTAAAGGCTTCAGCAACAATTCTCGTTACCAATACCGGCTCAAGTGAGACTGTCATTTTTCCTGATTCAATTTTTGCAAGATCGAGAACATCGTTAATTAATTGTAATAAATGATCGCCAGCTTTGCGAATCTCACGCACGTTTGTTACTTGTTGCTGCGTTAAATTTAAATCGTATTCAAATAATTGTGCGTAACCCAAAATGGCATTAAGGGGGGTACGTAATTCGTGACTCATACTCGATAAAAATTCAGATTTTGCCTGGTTAGCTTTTTCAGCTGCTTCCTTGGCTTGCATAACACGCTCTTCAGCCCGTTTAATCCGGGTCATATCCATGTTGGAGCCGGACATGCGAATTGCTTTTCCTTCGGTATTAAAGCTTGCACGGCCACGTGCGCGTACCCAATGGGTTTCTTTATTTTTGCCAATTAAACGATATTCGAGATCAAATGGGTTTCTCCCCGCCATATGGTCACTCAATGCGGTATCGAACTTTATCAAGTCTTGCGGGTGAATATGTTTACGCCACACCTGTAATTTATCTTCGCCAAGCGTAAGCTCATCATCCTTGGCGTCGTAGCCAATTAATTCCCAGCAGCGGCTGGAAAAGTGAAAGCCCCCGTGGGCATACCATTCCCAAATACCGTCATTAGTGGATTGAATAATACGCTCTTGCCGCGCCTCAGATTCACGTAGCGCTTCTTCAGCTTCTTTTAATGCGGTGATATCAAAATTGACGCCGGACATAAAAATAACGCGGCCAATTTCATTGCGAATAGAAGTGGCCCGAACTTGGGTCCATACATAGTTGCCTTGTTTAGTGCGAATACGATAACAAATATCAAAGGGTTCATCGGTGCGTAAGTGATGGTGCGCCGCCGCTAACGTGGGTGCGCGATCTTCCTCATGCATATAGGACCAAATTTTCGTTGCATCGCTAATATCCTTTTCATCTTCTGCGGTATAGCCCATGCGCTCCCAAAAGCCACCTGACCAATCAATGTGTTGGGTGCTTAAATCCCACTCCCAAAAGCCGTAACCGCTGCCATTAAAAATACGCTGGAAGCGCGCTACAGCACTTTGCAGTACTTCAATGTCAGCGGAGTGATTAATACTGGCGCGAATACTAATTTTGTCAGTCATGATGTTCACAGTGCGAAGAAGTTGTGGTAGAGCGAAGATAAACTAGCGTGCAGATAATTGCTATGGTTCTCTATAAGTCAGGAGCACAAAGGTTATTTTTTAACAGTTTTTTAGGATAATGGAATTTTAATGTGAACAACTCATTTAGGTCTTTGTGTGTTATCGTCATTTTTGACCGTCAATTAATGCTCTCTGGTCAATAGGGCTTGATATTTTTTATTCATTGCTTCGCCTGCTTTTAGCTCTCCTAATTTTTCATAAATATTGGCGGTTAGCTGGTAAAAGCGTGGTTCTTTTTTTTCGCGCTCAATTGCGCGTTTTACGTAAACAAGCGCCTCTTTGTAGTCACCACTATCGTACGCAGAATGGGCTAACAAATATTGATAATAGGGATTAGCCTGGCGATAGTGTTTTGCTAAATTGTTGTAAATAAGCGCCTGTTTTTTGTTGCCCATCTTGTGATAAACGCCTGACAGATTATTCATAATAGTCAGGTCATCAGGATTTAATTTAAGACCCTGTAAATAAATTATTTCAGTTTCGTGGAACAATTCCTTGCGGCGATACAAGCTGGCGAAATTGTTCCAGATAGCGCTTTGTTGATCATTCTCTTGTAGTGCTTTGCGTAAATACAAAAAGGCTTTATCGTATTCACCTTCAGCGGCATATTCCATTCCACGATTACTGTAAAATTTTGCCAAAATTACGTCATCTGAAATAGTTTTTTGCGGGTAAGTAGATTTATAGAGATTCATCTCTAAATCGATAACGGCATCATCCGGTGTTAATGTAAAATAGGCTTTATTGATATTGCGAGGAAGTGGGATTTT
>JANYIO010000147.1 GCA_025362015.1 Gammaproteobacteria bacterium
GTTGCCGTAAGAGGCATTGTCGTAAGGTGCATCGAATGGCAGTGCTTCAACTTTATTTTTTAACACCGGCTCTGGAATAGAACCAACCTCGACTTCAATTGATTGTTGCGTGATTGATTGTTGCGTGTATGAATTAGAACTAACTGATGGTATTGACGGTGCTGAAATTATTGTAGGTGCTGCTGTTTGATTCTCACTAGCTCGCAATTGTGATTGAGATAAAGGTTGCGTAGATTGTGGTAAAGGTTGCGAAGGTACATCCATAACACCTTGAGGTTTAAAGGCGAGCATGCGCAACAACACCATTTCAAAACCAGCACGAGCGTCAGGTGCGAGCGGCAAATCGCGGCGACCCAATAAAGCCATTTGATAAAAAAGCTGCACATCTTCTGCGGGAAGTTGTTGCGCAAGTTGCATGATTTGTTCTTTATCACCATGACTATTATCAACCGCTTCTGGCAGTGCTTGAGCGATGGCAATACGATGTAGCATCGACAACATTTCTGCCAACGCATTACTATAATCCGGCGCATGTTCAGACATTTTCTGCACTGCACCCAACACGGATTTACCATCCAACGAGGCCAACGCAGTAACAATTTCATACACTGCCGCTTGATCCAAAGTGCCGAGCATAGTGGCAACTTCTACTTCAGTAATTTTACCTGAGCCGTAAGAAATCGCTTGATCGGTAAGGCTTAAGGCATCGCGCATACTTCCATCAGCGGCGCGTCCTAATTGCCAAAGCGCATTTTCTTCAAATGGAATGACTTCTTGTGCAAGCACATATTTGAGATGACCAACGATACGCTCAGGGTTCATATTCTTGAGATTGAACTGTAAGCAGCGCGACAAAATTGTCATAGGTAACTTTTGTGGATCGGTAGTCGCCAATAAAAATTTAACGTGCGGTGGCGGTTCTTCCAGAGTTTTTAACAGCGCGTTAAAACTACTGTTGGATAACATGTGAACTTCATCGATCAGGTATACCTTGTAGCGGCCACGCGTTGGCAGGTATTGGACATTCTCCAACAAATCACGAGTGTCCTCCACCTTGGTACGCGAAGCGGCATCGACTTCAATCAAATCGACAAAACGGCCTTCGGCAATTTCACGGCAGGCGGAACACTGACCGCAAGGTTCAGAACTAACACCTGTTTCACAGTTAAGACACTTGGCAAGAATTCGCGCAATAGTAGTTTTACCCACACCGCGGGTACCCGTAAACAAATAGGCATGGTGCAAGCGATTGTGGTCGAGCGCATTAATAAGCGCCTGCAATACGTGCTCTTGCCCAACCATTTCACGGAAAATACGTGGGCGCCATTTGCGCGCAAGGACTTGATAACTCATGCCGTTATTTACCAATGAATTCACAAAAAATTGAGCGTGATTATAGCGAGGACAGCACAAAATAGACACGAGCAAAACGGTTTGATGCGAGAAAGAAAGTAGGGAAAACAGAATAAAGCAGAGGAGATTGGAGGCAATCTAACCAGCCACACCCCGGCACATATCTCACTGCTACCGTTGCTCCCTTCCGGGCCTGGCGGAGTTCACAGGTCGTTATTGCGAGGGGACCGGCTAGATCACCATAGACGCTTGCTAAGGCTTAAGTCACCTGCGCAAGAGGCGCGCATTATCAACACTTTTAGTAGGTATTGCAAGGTGAAGATGGGGCTTCTCCTTGCATTTGCAAACAGCTTGTAAACACTATGATGAGCCAAACATTACTCAATCGGCGTTAATTGTATTTCAACACGACGGTTGGCTTGGCGGCCTTGCTCGGTATTGTTACTTTCTACTGGGTTATGAGAACCATAGCCCTCTGCTTGAAGGCGCTGAGAATTTATTTTCTGATTTATTAAATAAACACGTACGCTATTAGCACGATCTTCACTGAGCTTTTGATTAACCTGATCGGAGCCTGTTGAGTCCGTATGGCCACTAATACGCACATTGGTTTTATTATATTCTTTAAGCACCAATGCAACCGAACTCAACACATCATAAAAATCAGAACGAATTTCAGCGCGATTACTGGCAAAGGTAATATTGCCAGGCATGATGAGATTCAAGTTATCCCCGTCGCGCTGCACTTGCACGCCAGTACCCTGCAAACGCTCGCGCAATTTGCTTTCCTGATTATCCATATAGTGGCC
>JANYIO010000177.1 GCA_025362015.1 Gammaproteobacteria bacterium
AAGCCACAACTTAAAAACTGCCGCTGAACTCGGCGTTACATTGGGCAAAAAATTTGTTGGGTGCAATTCTGAAAGTGTTTTTGGTTTGTGCGAACTGGAAAGAAAAATTCAAAGTTTCGTGGTTTTTGTAAAACCAAAGAAAGTCGTTTCTATTTTAGCTTTGGTCATTTTTGGTTTTAGGCTTCGGAAAGTTTTTACTTCGTAGCGGTTGAAAGAAAATAGTTTTTTGCCACTTCGCTAAGCTGGTTCGGTTTTCTAACGGTTGAAGTTTTGTTTTTCAACTCGCCATTAGAAAATAAACGCTTTACGTGCTCTGTTCTTTTGGTTTATTGTTCGCGTGTTGCGCAAGTTTTAAAATTAACAGCTTTTTGGTTTGTCGTTTCTGAAAGGCCAAATTCAAAAGAAAAAATGTAACAAGTCGCTCAAGCACCGCACACTTCGTGTGCTGGACAGTTTTTAGGTCGCGCTTTTGTGGTTTTGCTGCGCAAAAGGTTTCCACAAAATCACAACTTAAAAACTGCCGCTTAGCTCGGCGTTAAGGTAATTATGGAACGACAACTATCATCAAGCCTGACATTTTTCTTTAAATACATACTGATTTTTCTATGGGTTTGTATATTTGGACTTGAAGTCAGATTTTTGTTTGAACAACACGACCACGAAAGATTTTCTTATTTATGGGGTTGGCTATTTGTTACGCTAATTATTTATTTTTTTACTTGCAAACTAAAAGCCATTTCTATTGTAAGTAACAATCTTATTATTTCTAATTATTTTACAGAAATTCAAATTCCGTTAAAAGATATATCTTATATTTATGAATTTCGTACAGTTAATTGCCGGCCTATTAAAATAGTGTTTAACAAAACTACAATTTTCGGGAATTCTATAATATTTATACCGACAGGCATAATTTGTTCACTATTCAAGCCACATCCAATATATGTTGAGCTTGAAGAAAATATTAAATTAAGTAAAAAACCTTAACAAGTCATTGCAGCACCGCTCCGGCACTACGTGCCTGCGCTGGACAGTTTTTAAGTCGCGGCTTTATGGTTTTGCTGCGCAAAAGTATTCCATAAAACCACAACTTAAAAACTGCCGCTGAACTCGGCGTTAGCATCTGTAATTAGAACGAGGTAATCGTGGAAATATTTACACTTGAAATTTCGTTTCCTTATGATGAGGCAGTCAATCCATGGGTTAGGGTAATTGAAGTAAAGGAAAATTTTACGCTTAAGCAATTACATAGTTATATTCAAAATATCGTAGCTTTTGATGATGATCATCTTTATGAATTTTATATCGGAAAAAATCCAAATAATAAAACTAAGACGGTTTCTAAAGGCACGAAACTCAATGAAATTTATCCTATAACAAGTTATAAACTATATTATCTGTTTGATTTTGGTGACTGTTGGTTGTTTCAAATTAAAAACTCTAGAAAGCATTTAATTGAAGATAGTGCAGTAACATACCCTAGAGTTGTAAAATCTACCGGCATTAACCCAGAGCAATATGCTGAATATGAAGAGTGAAATGCTAACAAGTCGTTGCAGCACCGCTCCGGCACTTCGTGCCTGCGCTGGACAGTTTTTAAGTCGCGGTTTTATGGTTTTGCTGCGCAAAAGTATTCCATAAAACCACAACTTAAAAACTGCCGCTGAACTCGGCGTTAGGTGAATCATGGAATTAGAGCATCATTATGGCTGACCAACTTTTTTTACCTATGCTGGTTCATGTATCAATTGCAGCATTACTCTATGTTTTGCTTACTGTTATGCGCGCCCCTAAAGTTTGGAATATTGGTGCGAATGTTGATGGATCGAATCCATTCGCTAAATTAGAACCAAAAGTTAGCGCAAACCTTACCAATCAATTCGAGTGGCCTGTTTTATTTTATGCGGTTTGTATTATCGTTATTTCTCGTCCTGAACTATATCAGCCTATATATTTATGGTTTTCTTGGTTGTTTATCTTTGGGCGAATTATCCATAGTGCAATTCAAATATTTACTTCAAATATTCGGCTTAGAGGCGCAATATTCACAATAAATTTCATTGCGGTAATCTGTATGTGGTTTATCTTAGGGCTAAATGTCTTCACAAAATAAAAGCACCTAACAAAGCAATCAAACGGATGGTTTTTAAGTAGCACTTTTGCCATTCCGCTTCGCTTCATTTTACGGCAAAAGTGCTACTTAAAAACCACCGTTTATCGCGGCGTTAAAAATTTGAAATGTTAGATTAAAGTGTCATTGCTTTTACTTTTACGCGCACTGCCGTAGTTTTTTGGTGCCCCTAAGAAAAATTCATTCCTGGTAAGTGAATTACTTAAACGTGTTTCATTGCTAAAGGTGTATTTTTCAAGGTAGGCTCTGCTCCAGCTGGGTTTGCGTTCTAGCTGAACAGGCTTTCTAAATTAGTACAGGTTTCGTTGTGCAAGTCCGTAAAATTATTTGGCTGGTGTGTTTTATAAGTAAGCGGCTACGAATATATCGTACTTCTTTTTGAGCACTTGCCAGTAAGTTAGTAAAGAGTAGAATCGCACAAAGAGTTTTTTACTGGTGCGGGTAAGTTGGTAATGCAAAAACTCAATTTGGTGTTTTGCATACCATCAAAAGTTTAACAAGGCGTTGC
>JANYIO010000182.1 GCA_025362015.1 Gammaproteobacteria bacterium
CTTGCTGCATAAATACTCCACTCGATTTTCGACCAGCTTTGGTAGGAGAAAACGCTGAAACTGGTCGAAATTATTACACAAATCGAGTGGTTATTCCATTAAAAACAATGTGTTATTAGTTTTTCAGGGGCGACTAAATAATCTGGAGCCAAATCAAGAAAATCGCATATTTCATTCACTTTAACTTTGAATGAAGCAGATACTTTTGCTCCCCATGCGATTTTTTTGTTAGTGACGACGGGCGTTGATTTTGAGTTGTTGGTCACCGCGAATATTGAATAAATTGAGAAACGCTGTAATGGGGTATCAATTAAGTATTTTTTCAACCCGTCCCACGTTTTTCCTCCAGCATCAACACAGCCATCAGGATTTTTAAGTCCAAGAACATTTTGTTGAAACCGTTCGATCGCTAAGCAAGTTGTTGCCCCAGCTATTCCGTCAACTTTTAACAATGCGTAAGGTATCCTGATGGTTCTATTTAATGCCTCTTGAATTAATTTAACATCAGCTTTTTTATTTACACCTTTTTTACCAACTGAACTCTTTAATAACATCTATATTCTCCATAATATATTGGTAATAACAAATTTCTAAAACACTAATCCCAACTCAACGCTCCACCAGTTTGATATTCGATTACGCGCGTCTCAAAAAAATTCTTCTCCTTCCTTAAATCCATAATCTCACTCATCCACGGAAATGGATTCTGCGCACCTGGATACTGTTCTTTCAAACCAACCTGCGCACAGCGACGATTCGCGATGAAGTGTAAATATTCTTCCATCATCACCGCGTTCATGCCCAAAATTCCGCGTGGCATTGAATCGCGAGCGTATTGAATTTCCAGCTCTGTACCTTGCAGGATCATTTGAATAACTTCTTGTTGGAAGTCGGCGGTCCAGAGGTGGGGATTTTCTAATTTGATTTGGTTGATTACATCAATACCAAAATTCAAATGCATGGATTCGTCGCGCAATATGTATTGGAACTGCTCGGCGACGCCGGTCATTTTATTGCGGCGGCCCATGCTGAGGATTTGGCTAAAACCGCAGTAGAAGAAAATACCTTCGGTAACTACGTAAAACGCCACCATATTGCGCAGCAATTCCTGATCGGTTTCCGGTGTGCCGGTGTTGAAGGTTGGGTCGCTCAGTGCTTGCGTGTGTTTCAAACTCCAGGCCGCTTTGTTCGCCACGGATGGCAACTCGCGATACATGTTGAACACTTCGCCTTCGTCCATGCCTAAAGATTCGATGCAGTATTGATAGGCGTGGGTGTGAATCGCTTCTTCAAATGCCTGGCGCAAAATATATTGGCGGCATTCGGGGTTGGTGATCAGGCGATAAATAGCGAGTGCGAGGTTGTTGGCTACTAGCGAGTCGGCGGTGGAGAAGTAGCCGAGGCTGCGCATAATCACGCGGCGCTCGTCTTCGGTGAGGCCTTCTTTGCCTTTCCAGAGTGCGATATCGGCGGTCATGTTTACTTCTTGCGGCATCCAGTGGTTGGAGCAGCCGTCGAGGTATTTTTGCCAGGCCCAGTCGTATTTGAAGGGTACGAGTTGGTTAAGGTCGGCGCGGCAGTTGATCATCATTTTGTCGTCAACTTGAATACGCGTGGCGCTGCTTTCCAGTTCGGCGATGCCGGGGGCCGGGTCAAGTTGGGCGAGGGCTGCACGGGCTTTGGCAAGCTCCGGGCTAATGCCAGCTTCGTTGCTGCTGGCGGCAAAGGTCGCATCTGGCGCTTCGGTTTGTGCGATTTGCACAACGGGCGCTTGGACTATGGGTGCCGCATTTAATATGTCTTGGCGTGCAGCTTCTTTACCCGCTTCTTTAATTACTTCTTCTGTATCGAAATCATCCCAGCTAAGCATAGTGTTCCTCTTGTCTTTCAATTTGTTTTGTATTTTTTGCTAAACATACTAGTTAGTAATAGCGCCGTAGCGAGCGAAGGTAGATCAAGGCGAAGATGTGGTAAAAAAGCGGAGCTTACATAAAGTAAGTGAGCAATTTTTACCGCATCTTCAACGCGGATATACCGAGTGCAGTAGGCGCTACTGGCATGCTTCGCAGTCGGGATTATCAATTGAGCAAGCCAGTGGCACTGGTGCTGCCGTTGCATAGCTAGCGGCTTCAATCGATGAAAATGCCTGCGTTGTTTTCTCTGTGGCTTGCGCTGATGCCGTTGCCATATCGCTGCCGCCACCTGCTGATACCGCGTTTAATGCACCGGTATTAATGGTGGATTTTTCCGTGGTAGTGGCAGACAAGGCGCGCAAGTAATAAGTGGTTTTCAGGCCGCTGTACCACGCCATACGATAGGTGATATCTAACTTCTTGCCGTTAGCGCCAGCGATGTAAAGGTTCAAGCTTTGCGCTTGGTCGATCCACTTTTGGCGACGGCTCGCGGCTTCGATTATCCAGCGCGGTTCCACTTCAAATGCGGTGGCGTAAATGGCTTTAAGGTCATCTGGAATACGGTCGATTTTTTGAACCGAACCTTCGTAATATTTAAGGTCGTTAACCATTACGCCATCCCACAGGCCACGGGCTTTAAGGTCGTGTACCAGATGTGGATTAACCACGGTGAATTCGCCGGAAAGGTTTGATTTCACGTAGAGGTTTTGGTAAGTCGGCTCAATGGATTGCGTCACGCCAGTGATATTGGAAATAGTGGCGGTGGGGGCAATGGCCATCACATTGGAGTTACGCATGCCCTGGGTTTTGACTTGTGCGCGCAATGAATCCCAATCGAGGGTGTGGCTGCGGTCGACTTTGATGTATTTTTCACCCCGTTGTTGCACGAGTTTTTCAATCGAGTCGAGCGGCAATATGCCTTGGCTCCACAAAGAACCGTCAAACGTTGAGTACTTGCCGCGCTCGGCGGCGAGTTCGCTAGAGGCTTTAATCGCGTAGTAGCTAACGGCTTCCATGGAAGTGTCGGCAAAGGCAACGGCGGCTTCAGAGCTATAGGCGATGCGTTGTTGGTAGAGCGCGTCTTGAAAGCCCATGATGCCAAGGCCGATAGGGCGGTGACGGATGTTCGAGGCTTTGGACGTTGCTACCGCGTAGTAGTTAATGTCGATAACGTTATCGAGCATGCGAATCGCAGTTTTAACGGTGCGTGCGAGTTTGCCTTGATCGAGTTTGCCGTCAATCACATGTTGCGCCAAATTGACTGAGCCGAGGTTGCACACAGCAATTTCGTCGTTCGCTTTAGTATTGAGAGTGATCTCTGTACACAGGTTGGATGAATGCACTACACCGCAATGTTGCTGTGGGCTGCGAATGTTGCAAGGGTCTTTGAAGGTGATCCATGGGTGGCCAGTTTCAAACAACATGCCGAGCATTTTGCGCCACAAGTCCAACGCGCGAACGGTTTTGAAGACTTTGATGTTGCCTGCAGCAACTTCGCGCTCGTAGTGTTCATAGCGTGATTCAAAGGCTTTACCGTAAAGATCGTGCAAGTCTGGTACGTCGTTAGGCGAGAACATGGTCCATTCTTTGTCATCAAACACGCGCTTCATAAAGGTGTCGGGCACCCAGTTGGCGGTGTTCATGTCGTGGGTGCGGCGGCGGTCATCACCGGTGTTTTTGCGCAGCTCCAGAAATTCTTCTACGTCCATATGCCAGGTTTCGAGGTAGGCACACACAGCGCCTTTGCGCTTGCCGCCTTGATTTACGGCAACGGCAGTATCGTTGGCTACTTTCAGGAAAGGTACAACGCCTTGCGATTTACCATTGGTGCCTTTGATGTAAGCGCCCAGTGCGCGAACTGGTGTCCAATCGTTACCTAAACCGCCAGCGTATTTGCTGAGCATGGCGTTGTCTTGAATTGCGCCGTAAATGCCGTGCAGGTCATCTGGCACTGTGGTGAGGTAGCAAGAGGACAATTGCGGGCGCAGGGTGCCTGCGTTGAACAGAGTTGGGGTAGAGCTCATGTAATCGAAAGATGACAGTAATCGATAGAACTCAATCGCGCGATCTTCGCGGTGTTCTTCTTCAATCGCCAAGCCCATGGCTACGCGCATAAAGAATATTTGTGGCAGTTCGATGCGCACATCATTGCTGTGAATAAAGTAGCGGTCGTACAGGGTTTGTAAGCCGAGGTAAGTGAATTGCAAATCGCGGTCGGCGAGTATGGCTTTGCCGAGTTTTTCATGATCAAACTTCAATAATTCTGGTGATATCAACTCTAGTTCCACGCCTTTTTTAAGGTAAATAGGCAGGGCACGAGCATAGTAAAGCTCCATGTCAGACTGGGTGGCTTCGCTGGTAATTCCGAGGAAGCTGAGCGCTTCAGCACGCAGTTTATCGAGTAGCAAACGCGCGGTGGCGAAGGAATAGTTGGGTTCTTTTTCGACCAAGGTACGGGCGGTAATCACGAGGGAGGTATTTACATCGCTCTCGTTAATGCCGTCGTAAAGGTTGCGCATGGCTTCATCGAGAATGGCTTTGCTGTCCACGCCCTTCAGGTTGGCGCAAGCTTCGCCGACGATGGTACGCATACGGTCAATATTCAGTGGCGCACGGGTGCCGTCGGCACGGATAACATTGAGGCTGGGGTATTCAACTTCGCTCGCTTGAGAGGATGCACGTTTTTCAGCGCGCATACGCGAGTGGGCATCGCGGTAAAGTACATAGTCACGCGCGATTTTTTGTTCGCCAGATCGCATTAAAATCAGCTCAACCTGATCCTGAATCTCTTCAATATGGATGGTGCCGCCCGAAGGCATGCGGCGCTTGAAGGTGGCCGTAATTTGTTTGGTAAGGTTATCCACAGTTTCGTGAACGCGGGTAGACGCAGCGGCAGTGCCACCTTCAACCGCTAGAAAGGCTTTGGTCATAGCAACTGCGATTTTGCTCGCGTCGAATTGTACTACCGTGCCGTTGCGCTTGATAACGCGCAATTGCCCAGGTGCTGTGGCGCTGAAGCTGGCTGTATGGGTGTCGCCTTGTTGTGAGTGAAGGGGGCTGTTGGTAAATTCAATATCTGTTTGCATAGACGTCTCCGCGTTGAGGTCTTATCCGTAGTAATGATTAAAATCCGTGGTGCTTTTATTCAATCGTATTCAATCGTATTCAATCGATTTTGTTCAGTTGTAAATTGATTCGTCAGTAAATGTCGATGGCGAAGGCAAATAAAATAGTTAACACAAGATGTAGTGGTTGGTGATATTGCATTAGTCATATCCAAAGCATGTTAGTTCAGGCTGTTTTAAGTAGTTAATACTTATTATTAGATGCACATTAACATTTATGAGGTCAAAGATTGGCGGCGATTTATCTCACTACAATATATAAGCAGCGTAATAGGCTGCCTCAATTGTGAAATAGTAAATCTGTCATAAAAACCCTATATATAGGGCCAAACTGCGAATGAGCTACAAGATAATGCGATTTCGGGATTATTGCAAGCTTGAAAATAGGTAGGGTTGCTGTGGATAAGGTGTGTGTAGGCCCTGTAAAAAATGGCTAACACCGCCTAAACACTGGGGTTCAATGAGGTTGGGATTGAGGCTGGCTTATAAGTAGAGTTTAGATTTTTTTCTTATAGTCATACTAGTTGGTTATGACTACATATAGTGTTTGGGTTTCCCTGTGTTGTATAGGCATTTTTGCTAACGAATATTTTTAGTGTGACGAAATGGTTGAATTAAGTGCCATAGATGTTTCTCTCTCGCTCGCCTGCTACTATTGCGCCCCCACATTTTTCCCATTCATTAAAATCCTGAGAGACTCTAATGTTGAGCGAATTGATTGCCATTTTGGCCCCGATTATTATTTGTACTGGCTGTGGATTTATTTGGGCTAAAAGCGGTAGTGAGTTTCCCACTGAATTTGTTTCGAGGATAGTGATGAATGTGGGTACGCCGTGCTTGATTATTGGCGTTATGGCCAAGGTACAAGTCGACATCGACATTATGGGTGAGGTGGCGCTGGCAACGGCCATAGTGATGACCAGTATGGGGCTTATCGGCTGGGTGTGGCTGCGCGCGCTTAAACTACCGATAGGAACTTATTTGCCGCCGCTGATTTTTCCCAATAATGGCAATATGGGTTTACCCTTATGTTTGTTTGCCTTCGGTCAAACAGGTCTGGCCTTGGCGCTTGGCTCGTTTATGGTGATGCTGATTGCAACTTTTACTGTTGGTCTTTTATTGGTTAGCGATGGTGAGGGCAGTTGGTTAAAGCGTTTGCAGTCGGTCGCAAAACAGCCGGTCATTTACGCTATGTTGATTGCCGTTAGCTTATTGGTAACTCACACCCAGCTGCCGCGCTGGATAGCCAATACGGTGGATTTACTTGGCGGTATTGCCATTCCGCTAATGACGATTGCGCTCGGTGTTTCTCTCGCTACCTTAAAAATTCAATTTTGGCGGCGCAGTATCGCGTTTAGCATCGCTCGTATATTCGGCGGCTTGTTGCTTGGCTACATGGTGTGTCTGTTGCTAGCTTTGACGGGGGTATCGCGCAGTGTGGTGCTGCTGCAAGCAGCCATGCCTATTGCAGTGTTTAATTATTTACTTGCTTTGCGTTACCAGCGCGAACCAGAAGAAGTAGCGGCGATGGTATTGGTATCAACCTTGATTGCGTTTGTCGGGCTGCCGTTTTTGTTGTTGGGACTTTTATAAGCTATAAATGGCTAATAAGGATTCAGTGCTGCCCGCCCTTGACTTTGGACTTGGATACTTCCACGCGGTTTCTGCCATTTGTTTTTGCATTATAAAGTGCAATATCTGCACGGCCAATAAAGTCAGTGGGCGACTCATTACCCATTTCTGCGACCCCAAAACTTGCCGTAACGGCTATTTGTTGCGGCCATTGGCAATTGGTGATTACGCCGCGCAGCTTTTCCGCCAATATTACGGCTTGCAGTAATTCTGTATTTGGGCAGGCTAAAATAAATTCTTCACCGCCCCAACGAGCGAGCACATCTATATCGCGAGTATTTTCAGTCAATGTAGTGGCAAACTGAATTAACACTTCGTCGCCCACATTGTGGCCATAATTATCATTAATTTTTTTGAAATGATCTATGTCAATAAAAATAATAGAAAGCTTGATTGGGGTTGGCGATTTTGAAGTATTTTCAAATAGATTAGCAATCCCATCGCGATTTAAGATGCCGGTTAATGGATCGCGTATTAATTTATCTTCAAGCCGTTGGCGGTTAACGTTTAGTAAACGATTTAATGCTTCCAATTCCTGTTGGCGATGCCCTGATTGATATAATTCTTGCCGGTATAAATGTATTTTGTTGATGAAGTAAAAAAGTGCAGAAGCACCCCATATAATCAGTAACAACAAATATAAATTTTGATCGCTGATGTATTTCCCGACAAATTCAATTTTTTCGACAATAATGGTGTATTTACCACTTTTTATACTGCTACCTGTCGCTATATCTATTTCAACAATATTACTAAAATCAGTCCCCGTTTTATCAAGAGGAATTTCTTTTGCGATTAACCACCATGTTGGTACTTGAAAGTTAATCAGGGGAATTTCAACAGGATAAGTGGTTTTCTTGCCATAAAATTCGATGCTGTTATATTTCAATGATCCGTTATCGTCTACATGCGAATAACTCGAATTAAAATTGCGTCCCTGAAAGCGAATACCAACGTCTTGCAGTGGATCGTATTTTACCCATAATCTGACAGATGAATATTGCGAAAAATCAACGCCTCGAGAGCCAGTTTTCGCCAGGTTGAATGAAACTTCACAGTAAGGCCATTCATAACTACTGGAAATAATTTCACAGTGTAGCAATATGGTGTTACCGACAATCTCCAGGCTCGCTTGTGACAAGCCGCCATTAGCGTGATCGTCCACAGCTTCATAGGGATAGCGGGTATGGCTGTCTATTGTGAGTGTTTTAGTCAGCTGAACGGATTGCAGTAACAGGGCTGCAACTGTTATCAAGAGCAAAAACCCCACTACATAGAGGTCAAAGCGTTCGCGTTGAATAGTCATTATTCCGCCCAAGGTGGGTTCATAGGTATAAGTTAAGCACAAGTTTCTAGTTTGTGTGATTTCGCCTCAAATATTTGTATTTATGCGCCAACCGGAAGGTGCGGCGGTTAGTGTAGTTGTGCCTGGGTGGGTTCGGTGTTTTCCCTTTCTGTTGCAAATTTGTAGTGATTTCCGATGTGTCATTTCTATGTTGCGCACAGATATAAGTACATGTAAGGTGAATGACGACTATAAGCCAATGTTTAGCAACCACTTATTGGATTAGGTAATCCCGAGCTACTCATCCTCTCAGGGACGGGCTATTGTTGCAATAATCGTTACGATAAATGGCTGGTCTCGGTGAATAGTTGATTGCGGCGAATAGTTAGAGAACATCGCTTGGCGTACCTAATTGAAAATGAAAGCATTGTTGTTGTGCAATGTCGCTATCATCATTAATAGCATTGTTAAATGCCTCGCTAAAATCAAAAAATGGAAACTCAAAGAATGTCTGGTGTAAAAGAAATCGTTTTAACCTTTAGCTGTCAAGATTCCAAAGGTATTGTGGCTGCAGTAGCAACTTTATTTGCAACCCTGGGTTTTAATATTAAAGAGTCTTCGCAATTTGAAGATGTGGAGCGCAAACGTTTTTTTATGCGCACCGTGTTTGAATGCCCTGCGGGATATAACTTGCAACAAATTCGGTCGATTTTTAAATCGCAAGGTGACCAATATCAAATGGATTGGAATATATTTGATAGTGAATGCAAGCCGCGCGTATTAATTGCGGTATCACAGTGGGGACATTGCTTAAATGCGTTACTCAATAGTTGGAAAAATGGCACGCTGCCGATTGAAATTGTAGGAGTCGTTTCTAATCACACGGTAATGCAGGATTTAACGGAATGGTATAAGTTACCTTTTTATTATCTGCCTATTGCGCCCAATGCTAAAGCAGAACAAGAAGCACAATTGTGGCAACTTATGCAAGATTTACAGTCTGATTTTTTAGTGTTAGCGCGCTACATGCAAATTCTTTCTGACGATTTGTGCCAAAAATTAAATGGCCGTGCAATTAATATCCATCATTCATTTTTGCCAGGTTTTAAAGGCGCAAAGCCGTATCATCAAGCGTTTAATCACGGTGTAAAACTTATTGGTGCAACGGCACATTTTGTAACAGCAGATTTAGATGAAGGCCCGATTATCGAGCAAGCGGTGGAGCGGGTGTCGCACATTAACTCGCCGGAAGATATGGCTGAAATTGGCCGCGATACTGAAACTGTGGTGCTTAATCGCGCGGTGCGTTGGCATGCCGAGCATCGTGTACTTTTAAATGGTAGTAAAACGGTGGTGTTCTCACGCTAATGGCTAATTTATTATTTAAACTCAGTAATGTTCCTGATGATGAAGCTATGGATATTCGCGAACTTTTAAGCGAACAGGAAATCTATTTTTATGAAACACATGCTGGTTTTTGGCGAATGGGTATAGATGCAATTTGGCTGACAGATGCTACTCATGCAGAGCGCGCGCGCGAATTAATTCGCGCTTATCAACTTGAGCGCACTGCTAAACAGCAAAAAAATTATGCCGAACTGGTCGAACAAGGGCAAGCGCCAAGCCTCTGGCAAAATATTTGCGCTGCGCCAGTTCGCTTTATTGGGTTGATTGTTGCGGTTATTTTTGTGTTGGGTTTAACGCTAGTGCCTTTTGCTTATTTAAAAATG
Source organism: Gammaproteobacteria bacterium (assembly GCA_025362015.1). Lineage (GTDB taxonomy): Bacteria > Pseudomonadota > Gammaproteobacteria > Pseudomonadales > Cellvibrionaceae > Cellvibrio. The sequence continues at coordinate 9,686 of JANYIO010000182.1, forward strand.
TAAATCGCAAGCAAGAGTTATATATACCGCGCTGCTTGCGGCGAGATATTTAATTTTTGCAGTTTAGATCAAGATAATTTTATCTTTTTCGATTAAAATTTTCCGTTCCTTATAGAGTTTGCTTAAAGCATTTTTATAATTGCCTTTACTTACGCGATATTGGTGAAAAATTTCTTCTGGTTCACTTTTGTCGGTCAGTGTTGAAGTGCCATTATTTTCTTGCAGATGTGCGAGAATAATTTCAGTTAATTCATCGCGGATTGCGCTGTTTTTTACAATAGGCTGCAGGCTCAAACCAATTTTTCGATCTTCGCGAATTTCTTTAATGTAACCGCTAAGTTTTTCACCGTAGAGTAATGTACGCGGTGCATCATCGCGAAATACCAAGCCTAAGTGGGTATGATTGATAACGGCTTTAAAGCCCATATCGCTGCGGCCACAAATTAATAAATCTACTGGCTGCTGTAATTTAAATCCGCTGGCGCGCTCTTCTAAATGCAGGCTAAGGCGTGATGATGCCGTGATACGGCTAGTGTGTTCATCCAGAAAAACATTGACGACATAGCTGCGGCCAGCTTCCATGGGTTTGTGTTGTTCGTTAAAGGGCACTAGTAAATCTTTCGGTAAGCCCCAATCTAAAAATGCACCTACAGCATTAAGTTCTTTTACCTCCAGAAATGCGCATTCACCCACCATAACTTTGGGTGTGAGTGTGGTGGCAATAATGCAATCGTCGGAGTCGAGATAAATAAATACCTCAAGAGTATTACCAAGTTTTACACCGGTGGGAACATAGCGGCGCGGTAATAATATGTTGCCAAATTTACCGCCATCAAGAAAAATGCCGAAGTCCACTTGTTTGAGGACTTGCATCTGGTTCATTTGACCGATTTTTAACATGATATGCCTGTGTGTAAAAAGAAGTGTAAAAAGAAATGTTATAAAATTTAATGTCGCTAGTGTAAAGCTTGTTCTAAATCTACGCACTGGATTATTTTACTGAAACACTTTGCCCTTAAACATTGTTGGAAATTGTATGAATTTGTTGGCGTTTGATTTTGCAGCACATCATTTTACGTTACGTGTTGATGTTGAGCTGCAGTTGGTCCATTTGGCAGTGAATGCCCATGATTTTTCTGTCAAGCCTTTGGATATAGTGAGTATCCATGAATTTGAACATCCCACGTTGGGTGTTTTATGTGTAGATGCTGCGTTTGATCTTGCTGATCACAAGGTCAGTTATCAGCTGGTGCAGCGGGGTGCTGTGGTTACGCAAGGCTTGGTGGATTTAAGTGAGGCTGCGGTAGCGGAACTGGTTGAAAGTAAGGTGTTTGTGACTGCATTGGAACCCTTAGCCCAAGCACAATCAAAGCCATTACCAAACAAAAGTGGAATGGTGTTGCTGGGTGTTGGTATCAAGCTTTTAAAAACAGTGAAAGTCATCAAGGTCGCATTAATGGCGGCTACCGTAGCTGTTTATAGTGTGATGTTTACTTTCGAGTTTGCAATAGCATTGGTCGGTGTATTGGTATTGCGGGTGCCGGTGTACCTGGGGCTGAAATAGCGACCAAAATCATAAAATCCTAGAAATAGAGGTTTGGTGTTGTTTATGGATAGACAAAATGGATAAATTTGATCTATTATGGATTTTCTGGCACTGTTGATTTTCTGGAGCGGAACTTGGAGAGCTCAATCATGACTGCACTGGCACTTAGTTTACCCGGCAATGCTGCTCAAGCCGCTGTTGGTAGTGCTTTAAATATTATGGATAAATGGTCTTGCTCTGAAAAAGAGAAAATGGCGCTTTTGGGAATAGGGCGCTCAACCCTGCACAAATACCAGGCGGCGCCTGCCAGCGCTCGCTTGAGCCCGGATTTGCTAGAGCGCATCAGCTACTTACTGAATATTCATGCGGTGCTGCGTATCCTGTTTGAAAACCCTGAAAACGTTTATGGTTTTGTGCGGTTGCCTAATAACAATCCATTTTTTAATGGTAGAGCACCTATGGAGATTTTAAGCACCGGTTTGATGAGTGCACTATATGAAGTGCATCGCCATTTAGATGCCATTCGTGATGGGCAATTTGCGTGAGTGATTTGCTAGACATTGACACAATTCCCTATGCACATTTTTTTAATCAAATTGCTTATCGTTTAATCCCGAGTAAATATCCCTCTCAGTCACTTTTTGACGATGTTGCCTCCCACGACGAATTTGAAGCACTGTTTGCCATCCAAGAATTAACCAATCCCCGCTTGCGAAATGAGCTGGGTAGTTTGAATCGCGTGCCAGTAAGCGAGCGCCCTTATAGTATTCGCGGCTGCAATTATGCGTTAGGGCCATTTGTACACCTTAACCCTTTAGGCTCGCGTTTTTCGCGTGGAGATTTTGGAATTTATTACGCTGCGGATAATATTCAGGCAGCAGTTTCTGAAACTCGTTTTCATCAACAACAATATTTTTCTGGAGTTGTGGGTTTGAAATACGATCGCTTGCAAATGCGTTGTTTGAAAACACGGTTTAGCGCCAACTTACGCGATATTCGCGGTGAACATTTTATTAATAAGGATTGGTATGAAAAAGATAATTATGCGGCCGCCCAAGTGTTGGGCGGAGCATTAAAAATAAAAGCAGAGCAAGGGTTGGTATATCAATCTGTGCGCCATCCTCCGGTAGCTTGTTACGCCTTATTTACACCTAAAATCATTACCGACATTTTTCAGTCGGAGCATTTCGATTATATTTGGGATGGCGAAAAAATAACGGTTGCGTTGGAAACGACAGAAATCACGTAAGTTTTTGAGGAGTCCCGAAATTTTTTAAAAGTCACCTAATTTTGTGTTGTTGCTATAAAAGACGATTTGGTTTACAGCCTCTATATACACTGCTTAAATAAATTCCTTGTTGTTAAGTTATTCCTGCATCGTCTCTGAATATTTTGCATATGCAAAAAATTGCGCCATCTTGTTAGTTTTGGCGACATTTCTCCGCATTAATTTCTGTTAAATAGCCCGTAGCTGCATGTTAAATAGCGCATATCTGTATCTTAAATAGTAAGTCGCTTTCAAGATCACAAATTTATCGTTAGACTGCGGTAAAGTTGATTCTGGACTTCACATTTTCATACTGCAAATAAATAATCAATAAGGAACAGCCATGAAAAATAAACACAATAAATGCTATTTTCCCAAAAAAATTATTGCTTTAATTATTGGGGGGCTTAGTTTGTCACTTTCTGCACAAATTGCAGTGGCGCAGATTGGTAGTTCAAGTTTGCACGGTCTCGTGGCCTTGCACGAACAACCGCAAGCCGGGTTGGAAGTTATCGCAAAAAATATCGATAATGGTTACACCTTCCGTGCGTTGACGCAAAAAGACGGCACCTATATTTTTAATGGTTTACGTCCGGGCAATTATCAAATTTATTTGCAAGAAAAAACTGGAAAAAATCCGGACCCCATACAATTAAGAGTAGGGCAGTCGCTTAATTTGGATTTTCAACTGGATAAAAATACTGGTGCAAATGATGTCGAAGAGGTTGTCGTAGTTGGCTCACAACTTAAAAGTAGTAGTAATGGTGGTGAAATTGGTACGACTGTATCGCTTGAACAGATTAATAGCTTGCCACAAAACACACGCAACTTTTTAGCCTTCGCAGATTTGGCGCCGGGTGTGCAATTTACACAAGCAGCAGATGGCAGCACAAAAATTAAAGGCGGTGCGCAAAGTGCAAATGCCATTAATGTGTTTATTGATGGTGTTGGGCAAAAAAATTATGTACTTCAAGGCGGTGTAACTGGTCAAGATTCTAGTCGTGGTAACCCATTCCCTCAATCCGCGATTGGCGAATACAAAATTATTACGCAAAACTATTCTGCGGAATATGATCAAATCAGCAGTGCCGCAATAGTTGCCGTTACCAAATCGGGTACTAATGAATTTCACGGTGGAGTGTTTGGCGATTTTACCAATGAAGGGATGCGTAAATTGCGCCCTGCAGAATTTTCCGATAGTAAAAAAGTACCTAGTAGTCAACGGCAATTTGGTTTCAATGTTGGCGGGCCCATTATCCAGGATAAAATGCATTTCTTTTTTTCCTATGAAGGAAAGGATAATGAAGACCCGAAAGATATTATTCCTGGCGCTGGGTATACCAAGGAAACATTGCCTGCACAGTACCAATCAGAAGTGGGTAGCCATGCGGCTAATTTTCAAGAAGATTTATATTTTGGGAAGCTGGATTATTTAATTTCAGATGAGCAGAAAGTTGAATTAACTACAAAAATTCGTAAAGAAGTTGAGCTCGCCGGTATTGGCAATACCAATACACTTTCCTACGGCACAGATAAAAAAAATGATGAAACTCGATTTAATTTGAGCCACAACTGGCGTACAGACAATTGGATTAACGATGCGCATTTAACCTATGAGGATAGTCATTTTAATCCGCGAGCACACACCAGAGGTAACGGCATACTATTGTTAAAAGGCGATAACGGTATTTTAAATACTGGTGGTGGCGGTGATTTTCAGGATAAGGGTCAAACAGGTTGGGGAATTCAAGAAGATTTTTCTTATCTTCCGTTATCAAATAATACTATCAAGCTTGGATTTAAATATAAATCCATTCGTTTAAATGCCGCAGAACAAATTCCATACAACCCTCAATATGAATATGACACGGTATATGATTGGAATCAGCCGCGTAAGGTTACATGGGGTGCACCACTTGCTGGTATAGGTGACGGAACTATTACATCGGATGATAAGCAGTTTGGTGTGTATCTGCAGGATGATTGGAACGCGACGGACAAATTGTTAATTAATGCAGGATTACGTTGGGATTATGAAACATCAGATTCATTTTTAAATTACAAAACCCCGACTGATGTACTAGCGAGCATTGATCAGTGGGAGGGCATTAAACATTCCAATATCAATATCAATGATTATATTAGCAACGGCCATAATCGCGAAGCGTTTAAAAATGCCTGGCAACCCCGTATCGGTTTCACCTATAAATTGAGTGATGAAAATGATCTTGCACTTTTCGGTGGTGTAGGTCGTGCCTATGATCGAAATTTATTTGATAATTTGCAATTGGAATCCACCAAAGCAACTTTCCCAACCTATGAAGCTTATTTTTTAACACCTAATTCTAGTTATTGCGACGATAAGGTATGCAATACGTGGGATCCAAAATATTTAACACGTAATGGGTTGGCACAATTGCAGAGTGGTGATAAAGCTTCCGGGCGCGAAGTATTTATGATTAACAATAATTTAAAAACGCCCTATGCAGATCAATTCAGTTTAGGTGTTCGCGGTGGCCTTAATGAGTATTGGAACGGTGAGGTAAGTCTTTCGCACATTGTGAGTAAAGATGGATTCGTTTGGCAATTAGCAAACCGTTATTCTGATGGAACTTTTTTCAGGCCAGGCGAAACCTGGGGAGCACCATGGGGTCAAGGGATACCAGGGTTTGGTGCGACCATTGTTGGTAAAAATGGAATAGAAACAAAATCAAATTCTTTCTACTTTAAATTAGATAAACCAAAAGGCGACACTGATTGGGGCCTTACGTTGGCTTATACCTATATGAAAGCAACATCGAATCGAGAGTCTGGCGATGTGTTTGCGTTGGATTATCCAACACTGGCCGGTTATGGCGTGCATGATATTACTAAGTCACCCAATCACCGTTTAGTCATCACAACAATTGCAGCATTGCCTTTGGGTATTGATTTTTCTGCGAAGTTAAATTTACAAACTGAGTCAATTTATTCTGGTACAGATTGCCGCGCGGGTTGGAATAATTGTACGACCCGATTCTACAAACCGGATGTGAGTGGTTTTTTTGGTTATAGAGAACTTGATATTGCCTTCAGTAAAAATATTTCAACAGCCATGTTAACTGAGGGAAGTATTTTAACCATTCGTTTAGATATTTTAAATCTCGCGAATACTATTAATCATGATGGTTATGATACTTGGTACGGTGGAGCAGATGACATCAACTTGCCTGAAAATTTTGGCAAGCCCGATGTCAGCATTGCAGGGCCCATGCGCACTATGAAACTAGGTGTTAATTGGAATTGGTAAGTTACATTAACAAACCTTAAAAATAAAAAAATCCACGCCTAAAAGCGCGGATTTTTTTATTGGGGCTTAAGTTATTTGAGGCTTCAGTTATTTAACTCTATCGCCGTAACGCATTTCCCGCAATTTACCTTGCGCAAAATATAAATTTGTTAAGAATTGCCCCTTGCCTGGGTTATAAGTCCATATGTCGACATTTTCACAGTTTTCGACCAAGGTTAAGGAGCCGTCTGACTGCCTGATTTTTTGCGCCGATTTTTCGCAGTAAGAATCGGTCATTTCTGGGTTGCCGCACTTCACAACTACTTCCGCTTTTGTGTCATTAATTTCCACAATATCACCGTTACAACGTAATGATTCAGCATTTGCCTGGCCGGTAAGTAATGCGAAAAAAATGGTGGTTAAGCAGCATGGGATAACGTTTTTCATATTTACTCCTAAGTGGATGTGCAATAAAAGCCGCATTTAATGTTAAAGCATTTTGATGCCATGCCGTTAACTCTATTAGCAAGTGGAGAGCGGTATTTTTTGGTACCGAGCATAATAGTTAACGATCTGAGTAGCCAATATGAATCCCTATCAAGCGGCACAACATTATTCCTCCGTTAAAGTGCAGTCCAGTGTCGTCGATGCGTCGCCCCACCGTTTAATTCAGATGTTGTTTGAAGGTGCTTTAGAACGTATTGCGCAGGCTAAGGGCGCTATGCTACAGCATCAGATTGCACGTAAAGGTGAGCTGATTGGTAAGGCGGTGAATATAGTCGCTGGCTTGCAAGGTAGTCTGGACGATAAGGCGGGTGGAGATATAGCAATAAATTTGGACAGTTTGTACGATTATATTATTCGGCGTTTGTCGCAAGCAAACTATGAAAATGATCCTGCCATTCTTGACGAGTGTGGCCGCTTATTGGGAGAAATTAAAATGGCTTGGGATGGCATTGCTGAGGAGGTAAGTTGAAATGGCACTTCACTTGGTTGCAACGCAGGATTATAGCGGTACGGCTGGTGTACTTCAGGTTCGCAATTTACAGTATGAATTAGGTATGGCCCTGGCAAATGAAGATTGGACCAGAGTTCGCCGGTTGGATCAGACCTGCCTAGTGATTATTGACAAGGTAATAGCCGCCAACAAAGGCGATGGTAACGCATTAGTGTTGGTTTTAAGTGAATTAAAAGACGTGTATGCAGGCCTTATTTTGCAATGCCATCATGAAGTTGCTGCTATGTCGCGCTGATTTAATGCTAGGCTTAATATGCTAAACACGGCCAGCATAGGAGCGCCCAGATTGTCTAACTATAATTCGCAAGAAGCTCTCAAACAATATCGCCAGCTTGGGCTGGAAACTCATATTAACAATGCCTCGCCCCATCGTCTCATTCAATTATTGATGGAAGGTGCCTTGGAGCGTTTAATTGCAGCCCAGGCAGCTATGGAGCGCGGTGACACTGCTACAAAGGGTGTACTGATTGGTAAAACCATGGGCATTATTTCGGGCTTGCGTAGTGCACTGGATATGAACGTGCAAGATACCGATCTTCCTGAAAATCTCGATAACCTTTACGATTACATGGGCCGTCAGTTACTCGAAGCTTCAATGCATAATAATGTTGCCATAGTGGTTGAGGTGATTGGTCTTCTTAGCACCATAAAATCAGGGTGGGATGGCATAGAGCAACAAGTATAAATTTTGCTATTAAAAACGCCTTCTATACAGGCGTTTTTAATATCTTGCTGCATTCTTTTTTAAAACTTTATTGCAAGAAACTCATTCTATCCTTGCAAATTCTGCTATTTCTTTCTGTATGACTTTATTTCACGTCATAAATTTGACACCGATTACATCCTCGTCTAAACCTAAGCGTAAACAGTCATAGCTCAGGCAATTTGTCCCGAAAAATTTCGTAGAGAGTTGTTAATCTGCAAAACCATAAAGGTTGATAAAGCATGTGGCGCAATAATAAAGTGTTAGTCATTGACGACAACGCATCACGCCGACACGATTTAAAGGTGTTACTCGATTTTTTAAATGAATCGACAATAGTTGCCGCTGCAAACGAATGGCAGCAACTCATGGTGGATGAGAATAAAGGTGAGGATTATGTCGCAATTTTTATTGGCGACTATACATCTTGCCAATTCAGCCTGGAGCAATTACTTAAAAATATTCGCGAATGGAATGATGAAATTGCGGTTATTTTGATCGGTAAAAATTCAGTTGACGATAATTTACTGAATGACAACTTATTTCAAGATATGGGGCTAGACGATTTTTTGCGTCATATGATTATTGCAACAATCGCTGTGCCCCCCAGTTACAACAAATTAGCTGACACGCTGCATAGAGCTCAGCTTTACCATGAAGCCCAAGCCAGTAGTAAACGACAACCTCAGCGTCGTCCTGTACATTTATTTCGCAGTTTGGTGGGTACCAGCCGCGAAATTCAAAATGTACGTGAAAATATGTCGCAAGTAGCTGATAAAGATGCATCAGTACTTATTACCGGTGAGTCAGGTACTGGTAAGGAAGTGGTTGCACGCAATTTACATTACAATTCCCCACGTCGCGACAAACCCTTTGTGCCCGTTAATTGTGGCGCAATTCCCGCAGAGTTATTAGAGAGTGAATTATTCGGTCATGAAAAAGGTGCGTTCACGGGTGCTATTAATTCGCGCGCTGGACGTTTTGAAATGGCAGAAGGAGGTACATTATTTTTAGATGAGATTGGTGACATGCCGCTCAACATGCAAGTTAAAATTTTGCGCGTTTTACAGGAGCGTTGTTTCGAACGTGTGGGCAGTAACAAGACCCAAAATGTCGATGTCCGAATCATTGCTGCGACTCATCGCAATCTTGAAGCGATGATTGCTAACGCTACTTTTCGCGAAGATTTATATTATCGTCTAAATGTTTTTCCTATCGAATTACCGTCATTAAAAGAACGTTCAGAAGATATTCCACTCTTAATCAATCAACTTGTTGAGCGTATGGAGAGCGAGCAACGTGGGTCTATTCGTTTTAATTCCGCTGCCATTATGTCGCTCTGTCGGCATGAATGGAGTGGTAATGTGCGTGAGCTTGCCAATCTGATTGAGCGCATGGCTATCTTGCATCCTTATGGGGTTATTGGTGTACAAGATCTGCCACCTAAATATCGCCATATTGATGTTGGCAATGAAGATTTTGCGCCAGCATCCCAACAGGTAACCGCGCCGGCTAATACGGGCTATGTCAATATGAATGATAATCCGTTGCTGCCAGATCAAGGGATAGATTTGCGTGAATATATTACTACATTAGAAATGAGTTTAATTCAGCAAGCATTAAATGACTGCGGTGGTGTAGTGGCGCGTGCAGCTGATAAGTTATGTATTCGCCGCACGACTTTAGTGGAAAAAATGCGGAAGTATGAATTGCAGCGTTAAGTATTGCCAATGCTAGAGCTCCCCATGAAAAACTTGATTTTTTTCTTATTTTTATTAGCTTGTTCTGCTTCAGCTGAAATATATCAATGGACTGATGAAAATGGCAGAGTGCATTTTGGGGATAACCCTAATAAAAATGTTGCGGCCAAAACGGTAAAGGTAGAAATAAATACCTATACAAATGTTACTTATGAAAACGTCAGAGATGATGATAAAAATATTGTACCACATAGCAAAAAAGTGATTATGTATTCAACGAGTTGGTGTGATTACTGCAAAAGCGCGCGCAGTTACTTCATAGCGAACGGTATTAGTTTTATCGATTACGATATTGAAAAAGATAAAAGTGCAAGAAGAGTCTATGACTCAATGGGTGCTAAAGGTGTACCGATTATTGTCGTCGGGAAAAGGCGAATGAATGGATTTACTGTGCAAGGTTTTAAAAAGTTGTTGTCATCTTCATGATTTGCTAATGAGTACACTAAGCATTTATGTTCGTTCGATAGGGTGACTTCTGCGTTATCCCTGAGCTACAAGGATAACGGAGTAAGATTATACCAATAACTATGAAATCGCTTTATCCACAATCGTTTGCGCTTCGGCTATCAGCAATTGCAAATGATCTTTACCGCGAAAACTTTCTGCATAAATCTTGTAAATATCTTCTGTGCCAGAAGGGCGTGCAGCAAACCATCCGCTTTTAGTAATTACTTTAATACCGCCGATGGCGGCACTATTGCCCGGCGCCTTAGTAAGAATTTTCTCAATAGTTTCGCCCGCTAATTCAGTAGAAGTAATTTGTTCAGAGGATAATGTCGATAACGCTTTTTTCTGTGCGCTATTGGCAGGAGCTTCTACACGGCTTTCACTTGGCTGGCCAAATTGATTGACCAACTCTTTGTAATGCTCGCCAGGGTCGCGACCGGTGCGGGCAATAATTTCGCCGGCCAATAATGCGGGAATTAATCCGTCTTTATCGGTTGTCCATACGCTACCATCTAAACGCAAAAATGAAGCCCCCGCACTTTCTTCACCGCCAAAACCCAATGAACCATCGTGGAGGCCCGGTGCAAACCATTTAAAACCAACGGGAACTTCATACAAACGACGATCCAGTTTTTCACTTACGCGATCAATCATCGCGCTGCTAACAACTGTTTTACCTATGGCGGTTTGTGCGTTCCATAACGGGCGGTTTTGAAATAAATAATCAATTGCTACCGCCAAATAATGATTGGGTGGCAGTAAGCCTGCACTGGGCGTTACTATGCTATGGCGGTCGTGATCGGCATCGCACGCGAAAGAAACTTGATAATTATTGCGTCCGGCAATGATCGATTGCATCGCGTAAGATGATGATGGATCCATGCGAATTTTGCCGTCCCAATCTGCAGTCATAAACGCAAACGTAGGGTCAATTTTATGATTAATTAAATGTAAATTAAGTTTGTAATGCTCGGCAATCGCACTCCAATAACGCATACCTGCGCCACCCAGTGGGTCTACTCCCATATGTACATTGGCATTGCGAATTGCATTGATATTCACTACATTAATTAAATCTTTTACATAGCTGTTTAAGTAATCGTGCTGATGTGTAGTGGGTGCATGCAAGGCCGCGCGATAGTCCATACGCTTTACATCGCTCAGTTTATTTTCCAGCAATGCATTGGCGCGTGCCTGTATCCAATTGGTAATGTCTGAATCTGCCGGGCCACCGTTGGTAGGGTTATATTTGTAACCACCATTATCAGGTGGGTTGTGTGACGGGGTAATAACAACACCATCAGCAAGACTGCTAATTCGGCCACGATTGTAAGTAATAATGGCATGTGAAATTGCAGGAGTAGGTGTAAATTCACCGCCCACGGCGAGCATGATGTCAACGCCATTGGCGGCAAATACTTCAACAGCATTAATTTGTGCCGGTTCAGAAAGTGCATGGGTATCAATGCCTATAAATAAAGGGCCGGTGATACCTGCTTTTGTGCGGTAATCGCAAATAGCCTGGCTAATAGCGAGCACATGGTTCTCATTAAAACTGATGTTGAATGAGGTGCCGCGGTGGCCCGATGTGCCAAAGCTAACCCGTTGTTCGGGTATGCTAACATCAGGCTTATGATTATAGTAAGCATCTGTTAATTTAATAACATCCACTAGCATTTCTCGCGGCAATAGCTTTCCAGCGTGTGGGCTAATTTTCATGGAAGCTCCTAAATTTTGAATGAATGATTGTTTTGAATTAATTGTTCTTTGAATTAATTGTTCTTTGGATTAATTGTTCTTTGAGTTACTTGTTGTTGAAATCAATTGTGCTGTAAATTTTAAACTGAATACAGAGTTGTCGAAACTAATTCTCGACAGATTACTGATTGGCTGCATTGGACGGTACGATTTTTATAATAATACCCAGCAGTGGATGATCGATATAGTGTACTTCAATACTGCGCATGCTGCGCTGCTGGCTGATTTTCACAATACGTGTTGTAACGTAATCCTGGGGTTGATCACTCGTATTCATATCGAAGCTTGATAAGCTAGGTAATTCAGGCCAATTTTCTTCTGGCGTTGTGCTAGGTATGGACGGTGTTGCAGAAGTTTGGGTAACAGAAGGTGCGATAATAGTGGGCGTAGTATTGCGTGGTGCGAATTGTGTTAGCCATAAATTGGTTTGAATTTTTAAAAACTGCGCCACACTAAGGCCAATGCTGCCTTCTAGTTCCTGATGGCCGTTAAACGTTTTGCCACCACTAATGAAAATATTAGTATTTCTTGCGTAAATCATTTGCCGCCAAGCCTGGTGAAATAACAGCGTATAATTGCCATTTTTGGTAATAGCGGCTGCCTGGGAATTTAATTTCCGTTCATTAATGGCCAGTATATTAAAACCTTCTGCGTTATTGCTGTTTGTGGGTTTTAAAAATACGATGTTATCAGGGTAGGTGAGCTTTATATCTTTTGGCCAAGCTTCTTGTTGTGGGTTAGTTTGTAAGTTAGTTTCATTGCGTGCAAAAATAATCATTTCAACTTGATACCAGCGCTCATGATTTTCAAGAGCATTTTGACCATCCGCTGCAAATGTATACTGTTGCAATAAACAACCGATTATTAAACCTATTATTCTTAAAAAACCAATTCTCAAAACAGCGATTTTTATGAACTGGGTTACTATTGCTACATTAATTTTATTCATGATGATTTCCTAGTGCATTAATTTCGTCAGCAAATCTGCAACTTGTTGTAAACGCTGATCGGTTGTTTCCATCGCCAGCGTAAATTTTAATTGGTTAGCGCCTTCTAATTTGTACATGTGTGGTGCTGTTTGCACGAGCCTTACAATGGTTAAGGGCTCCACTCTAGTTTCGCTTGCAAATTCAATGCGCCCGGTGCGAGCGTTTGCTTCTAGTTTGGCAATGCCAATCGTTTGCGCTTTCAGTTTGATTTGTGTCACGCGAATTAAATTTTTAATTTGCTCTGGCAGTAAACCAAAACGATCAATCATTTCTACCTGCAATTCACGCAAGGCCTCTTCGGTTTCGGCATTGGCGATGCGCTTGTACATCACTAAACGCAAGTGCACATCCGGCAAATAATCAGCGGGAATTAATGCAGGAATGCGTAAGTTTACATCGACCATGCCTTCAAAGTCTTTATTGGGGTTGGGTATTTTGCCTTGGCGTATCGCTTTTATGGCGCGGTCGAGCATTTCCATGTAGAGCGAGAAGCCAATCGTTTGAATTTGCCCACTTTGTTCGTCGCCGAGTAACTCACCCGTGCCGCGAATTTCCATGTCGTAGGTAGCAAGAGTAAAGCCAGAACCCAGCTCTTCTGCGCTGACAATTGCTTCAAGGCGCTTAACTGCGTCTGCAGTCATGGAACGCTTATCGGGCGTCATTAAATAGGCATAGGCTTGGTGATGTGAACGACCGACTCGGCCCCGTAGTTGATGCAATTGTGCCAAGCCAAATTTATCCGCGCGGTGAATAACAATGGTGTTAGCACTGGGGATATCGATACCAGTTTCGATAATTGTGGTACACACCATCACATTAAAACGCTTGTGATAAAAATCTGACATAACACGTTCGAGTTCGCGTTCAGGCATTTGGCCGTGGCCGATAACAATGCGTGCCTCAGGTACTAACTCTTGCAATTCGCGTGCAGTTTTTTCAATAGTGCTAACTTCATTATGTAAGAAGTAAACTTGCCCACCGCGCAAAATTTCACGCAGTACTGCTTCTTTAATAATGGTTTCATCGTGTTGACGCACAAAAGTTTTTACCGATAAACGTTTCGCCGGTGGTGTTGCAATAATCGATAAATCGCGAATACCCGCCATCGACATATTCAATGTGCGCGGAATAGGTGTGGCAGTAAGCGTTAAAATATCGATTTCAGCGCGCAGTGATTTTAATTGTTCTTTTTGGCGTACACCGAAGCGATGTTCTTCATCAATAATTAACAAACCAAGATTTTTATATTTAATATCGGGCGATAATAATTTATGCGTGCCCACCACAATATCCACTTTGCCTTCAGCAAGGCGCTGTTGTACTTCTTCGGTTTCTTTGTTGGTTCTAAATCGCGATAACACATCAATGGTGATGGGCCAATTCGCAAAACGATCTTTTAAAGATTCGAAATGTTGTTGTGCCAATAAAGTTGTGGGCGCCAGAATAACGACTTGTTTGCCACCGTGGCTCGCGACAAAGGCAGCGCGCATGGCCACTTCAGTTTTACCAAAACCCACATCGCCACAAATTAAACGATCCATAGGTTTAGGCGAGAGCATGTCAGCAATGACTGCTTCAATCGCGCGTTGTTGATCGGGTGTTTCTTCAAATGGAAAACTGCTAGCAAAATTTAAATAGGCTTCTTTGGGGTCGGCGAAAGCAAAACCTTTACGCGCGGCGCGGCGCGCATAAACTTCTAATAATTCAGCAGCAGTATCGCGTATTTGTTCAGCGGCTTTACGTTTAGCTTTTTGCCACAGCTCGGTACCTAATTTATGTAGCGGTGCGGATTCTTCATCAGTACCGCTGTAACGGCTAATCAAATGTAAATTAGTAACCGGAACATAAAGTTTAGTTTCGTCGGCATATTCCAGTGTTAAAAATTCGTTGGTTTGTTCATCGATGGTGATAGTTTCCAAACCGCGATAACGGCCAACCCCGTGGTCGATATGCACCACGGGTGAACCTATTTTTAATTCCGTTAAATTTTTAACAATTAAATCAGATGTATCTTGTGCTTGTTTACGGCGGCGTTGCTGTTGCACGCGCTCGCCAAATAATTGAGTTTCAGTTATTAGCGCAATAGCGGGATCATTGAGTAATAACCCTTGTTCAAGCGGCGCAATGGTCATAGCAATTTTATCATTGCCATGAATAAAGCTAGCCCAGTCATCCAGTAATGTGGGTGTTATACGAATACGGCTAAAGAGTTCTAATAAAGTTTCACGTCGGCCTGCCGAATCTGCACAAAATAAAACGCGGCCAGGTAAGTTCCCGTTTGGTTTATTTTTAGCGGTAAACTCCAGTAAAAAAGCTTCCACCGCACCGAGTGGATTATCAGCTTGTGACTGAATCGGTAAGCTTGGTGGTGTTAGGGTTGCAAAATTAGTCTGACCTGGTTTTTCTTCGAGAGTAGCGCTTGCAACAAACGTGCGACAGTAGTTTTTTAACAAACCAAAAAATTCATCGATTTGTAAATAAATATCTTTTGGGGCCAGAATAGGGCGCTGCGGATCAACACGGCGATTTTCATAGCGACGCATTAATTCCAGCCAAAAATTTTCCGCCGATTTTTCAATATCGCCTATAGCGTAAATTTGAGTGGTGTCGGGTAAGTAATCAAACAAGCTGCTACATTTTTCAAAAAATAAAGGTAAGTAATATTCAATGCCTGATGGTGAGATACCAGCACTAATATCTTGAAAAATAGGACAGGCTTTATGGTTTACATCAAATTTTTCTAACCATTGTTGTTTAAAGCGACTGATGCCATTTTTATCCAGTGGAAATTCTTTCGCTGGTAATAACTGAATGCTTGTGACTTGTTCAACGGTTAATTGTGTTTCCGGATCAAAAGTGCGCAGTGTTTCAATTTCATCATCGAATAAATCCAAACGATAAGGCTGGTCGCTGCCCATTGGATAAATATCAATTAGCGATCCGCGCACTGCATATTCGCCGTGTTCATACACGGTATCCACAAAATGGTAACCCGCTTTTTCAAAATTGCTGCGCATGGTTGCGATATTAATTTTTTGGCCGCACGCAACCATCAAACTATTGCCGATTAAATAATCCGCAGGCATTAAGCGTTGCAATAATGACGTAATGGGTACGACCAAAATGCCATGCTTTGTATGCGGCAATTGATAAAGGGTTTTTAAGCGGTCTGAAATAATATCTTGATGCGGTGAAATGGTGTCGTAAGGCAGGGTTTCCCAGTCAGCGAGATGCAAAATTTCGAAATCGTTGCGCTGATTAAAAAATTGCAGCTCGGTCTCAAGCCGGTTGGCGTTGCTCGCATCAGCGGTAACGACAAGGCTAAGTCCCTGAGTTGAATAAGCGCCCTGTAAAATGGTCAGCGCTTGAGCACTGCCTTGCAATTGCCCCCAGCTTTGTTTGTTGCCAGGGCGAAGCGAAATAGGTGGAGTAAAGGATGTGATACGCGTCATTGTTACAGGTTTTTCACTGTGATCTTAAGAGGTGGTTATTGTACCTGTGACGCAGATTAAAGTGGATTTTTTTACAGTGCAAAAAATGAACATTGCGGCCTCTGTTCACATTATTTGGATTCTATCTTGTCTTCTTAATTTTGCAGACTAGTGCTTATCTTTTATCTAGCAGGCACCTTCGTCATCCACAAACCAGGTTGCTCCTGCCGCTAGTAGCATAAACACACCACCGCACACCAATGCATATATGGGTTGCCCATTGAAGCATTTGCGTACCACTAATGCCAAAATACTAGCTGCTAGTATCTGTGGAATGACGATAAAAAGATTAAAGATTCCCGCGTAAATCCCCATTTTATGTGCAGGAACTGAGCTGGATAAAATAGCGTAAGGCAGTGATAAAATAGAGGCCCAGGCAAAACCCAATCCGACCATTGATGCAAGTAACCAGTCAGGATTTTTAATAAACACAAATGAAATTAATGCGATTGCGCCGAAGCAAAGATTTACCATGTGAGTTATTTTGCGATTGCTTTTGCGAATCATCCAGGGAATAAAAATAGCCGCTATTGCCGCAAAACCGTTGTAGGCTGCAAATAAAACACCTACCCAGTCAGCTCCCATATTATAAGCCGGTGATGCAGTATCCGTAGCGCCGTAGTGATAAGTGGTAACGGCAGAAGTACCGTAAATCCACAGTGAAAATAGCGCAAACCAGGATAAAAATTGCACCCTGGCAAGTTGTTTCATGGTGTGAGGCATATTCAATAGGTCTTGCGTTATTTGATAAAAACCATTAGCTGTTCGTTTTTGCTGTTGCATAAAACCGGCAACTAATTCACATAGGCCAAACATTGCAGTACTAATGGTTAAAATAAAAAGTTGTTGATCAAATTTTTGTATCGCAATAATGCTTGTGCCAACTAAACCCACTGCTAAAAAAATACTACCTGTGCGGAAAAATGCTGTATCTGTTCGAGTTATATTGGGTATTTTTAATGCCGCATTGTCCTTTGCATAACTAAAGCGTGCTAATTGTTCGGGGCTATATTCTTTGGTGGTGTGGGCGGCCCATAACACCGTCAGCAACAAAATGGCTCCACCCACATAAAATGAATCAATAACCGACGGTGGTATTATCCCTTCAGGTGCAATATTGCTGACACCAAACCAATTGTGCATTATCCAGGGTAGGGCAGATGCAACCACTGCGCTTGTGCCAATAAAAAAACTCTGCATGATGAAGCCAGTTGAGCGCTGCTCGTCGGGTAACATATCACCCACAAATGCTAGTGATGGCCCTAATGCCATATTAAAAGACGCATCCATAATCCATAACATTCCTGCCGCAACCCAAAGCGTAGGTGAATTGGGGATAGCAATCAGTGCCAGTGTTGCCAGCATTGCGCCCAATAAAAAATAAGGGCGACGACGGCCAAGGCGATACCATGTCTTATCACTTAGATAACCAATAATGGGTTGTACCAATAATCCAGTAATGGGCGCAGCAACCCAGAGGATGGGAATGTTATCAATCGGTGCGCCAAGAATTTGAAAGATACGGCTAACATTTGCATTTTGTAAGGCAAAGCCAAATTGGATCCCTATAAAACCAAAACACATATTCCATATTTGCCAAAAACTAAGTGACGGTTTTTTATTCATAGTCAATTTCTTATTGGGTGTGAAGTTGGCGGCAGGCGTTCTAACGGCGACAAGTATCCCTGAAATACACCCCCCACACAAGCGCAGTACGCTTAGGATTCTGCCTGCTGAATATCGCTGTTTTGAACGTTACATCGAGAAATAAATAGATAAAAATGCACGATTATTTATCCTATAAAAATAGAAATATTTGTTTGTTTTAAAAAATATTTTCTGTGTAAATACGGATACTATTTACTAAATCTTAGGTCCTGTAATTCGCTTATTTCCTACTATTGTTTATATAATCATCAATTCTTCACTTTGAGTCTGTTCATTTTTTGTTGAGCAATAAAAACGTTTTCAGTGTTGTATTGAATTTTCTGACTAAGTTTTCTTGTTCAATGAAAACGTTTTCATTTTATGGAAAACGTTTTCATTTTTGTAAAACACTTTTTAGCTATAGACATGCCACTTGTTCTGTCATTAAGATTGGTTGCACGAGTAAATTTAGTATTAATAATAATCACATTGTTGTCATAGGTTACGCTTTACTAATTTTCACAGACTATAAAAATTAATGTGATGGTTGTCTTGTAATGACTAAAAATATTTTCAGTATTATGTGCAGAATTTACCTTATCCCAGGGGTGAACCATTGTTGTTAATTTAGTTGATAATGATGAGATCGTTTAGTTGGGTATAAAAATACACAAAACCGTACCAGTGGTTAACAGGAGAACTCCATGAAAACAACAAGAAGTTTTAACAAGAAAATTCTCGCTAGTGCAATTGCATCCTATGCGTTATTGAGCATGCAAAGTGCTTTGGCAGTGGAAGAACAAGCTAAGATGGATAATGTCGACGAAGTAGTTATTACAGGCGTAAGAGCTGCCTTGATATCTGCGATGGAAACAAAGCGCAATGCTTCTGGAGTAGTAGAAGCTATTAACGCTGAAGATATTGGTAAGTTTCCTGATACCAATATGGCTGAATCACTACAGCGTGTTCCTGGTGTGTCCATTGATCGCGAGGGTGGTGAAGGTAAATTTGTAACAGTTCGCGGTTTTGGTGCTGGTTTTAACATCACCACGTTGAACGGGCGCCAATTAACGTCTGAAGATACCAACCGTGACTTTGAGTTTGACACCTTGGGTGCAGACATGATTAGCGGTTTGCTTATTAATAAGAGTGGTTCTGCCCTTTCGGAGTCTGGTGGTATTGGTGCGACCATCGATATCAAAACAGCTCGTCCGTTTGATCTGGGCGATAAAATTTCTGGTGGCCTAAAAATGGGTTACGAAACGTTGAAAGGACAAAGTGCGCCAGAAGCTTCAGTGTTAGTGAGTCACAAGTTTGCAGAAGATGCTTTTGGTGTTCTCTTTGCTTATAACCATTTTGAGCGTGATTCCACGGTAGATCGCGTTACCAACAACCATTGGACTCGTGTTCCTGTGAGCACTTACGATCCTAGCGATTACAAGTCGAATAATAGTACAGCTGGATACGTGTACCAACCACAAAACCATTTTATAAATGTACAGCACGATCGTCGCACCCGAGATAACGCGAATTTAGTGTTGCAGTTTGCACCTTCCGACAAGCTTACTGTTACGGCAGATGCGCT
>JANYIO010000216.1 GCA_025362015.1 Gammaproteobacteria bacterium
TTTGTAGATAATCTAGATACTAATCGAGTAATTTGTGATGATCCTGGTGTTGTAGTTCCACCATTAGGAACCACCTTTGCAAGTTCGTTTTCTTCGGTGAATACTAGCTCATCAGCTGCTTCTACTCCGGTAGTGGTTCCACATTCTTCGGCTGCTTCTATCCCAGTAGTAATTACAAACTCTTCAGCGGCGTCTACACCGGTAGTGATTACAAACTCTTCAGCAGCCTCTACTCCAGTAGTGATTACACACTCTTCAGCAGCTTCTACACCGGTAGTGATTACAAATTCTTCAGCGACTTCTACTCCAGAAGTGATGACAAGTTCTTCAGTTGCATCTACACCGGTAGTGATTGCTAGTTCTTCTGTTGCTAGTAGTTTAGCTCCAGTCAATAACATCGCTACTGCAAACGCAGGGGCGAATCAAACTGGCGATGTTGGAACCACCTTTACATTAGATGGCTCTGGTAGCGGTGATGTTGACGGTGACTCACTGACCTATAAATGGCTATTAATAAGCTCTCCTGTTGACAGTAATGTAGCGCAACTTAATTGGACAAGCGTCAAACCATCTTTAATACCTGACAAGGCGGGTGACTACGTTGTGCAATTAATTGTTAATGATGGCAAGCAAGATAGTTTGCCTGCAACAGTCACTATTTCTGCGGTTCAACCTGACAAGCGCCCCATTGCTAATGGTGGCCAGGATCAGGCAGTTAATGTGAACGAAAGTGTAACTCTGAGTGCTGCTGGAAGTAGTGATCCAGATGGTGATGCATTAACTTATCGTTGGACATTGATTAGTCAGCCAAGTGGTAGCGACTTAACTTTGATCAATGCAACAACCATGAATACCAGTTTTACTCCTGGACTTGAGGGTGTATATAGCTTCGAATTGGTTGCTAATGATGGTAAGCTCAGTAGTGAACCAGACACAGTTGTCATTACTGCAAGTCGTCCAAATAGAAAACCAATTGCAGTTGCAGGCCCGGATCAACGTGCAAATATGAACAACCGAGTGACTTTGGACGGTTCAGGCAGTAGTGATCTGGATGGTGATTCATTAACTTATCACTGGAAAATTATCAGCCCTGAGCATTCAATGGCTAAATTATCGGATGCTTCTGCGGTGATGCCAATCTTTACAATTCTTGATCACGGAATATATGTGGTTCAGTTGATTGTTAATGACGGCAAGCTTGATAGTGACCCGGATACCATAAGCTTTGAAATCGGCAACGTGAAGCCTGTTGCCAATGCCGGCGCGGATAAAAAAGGTGAGCTTGGTACTACCATACAGCTGAACGGAGCTCTCAGCAGTGACTTGGATGGTGATACGTTGAGCTATCAATGGCGCATTGTTACAGCGCCTGAATCTAGTACTGCACAAATTGCTGATAGTACGGCGGTAATACCTTCGTTCACTCCTGATCAATTCGGCATTTATACCGTTGAGTTGGTAGTTAATGACGGTCTACTTAGCAGTGATCCAGACACTATGGTTATAGATACACGGAATAGTCGCCCAATAGCTAATGCAGGGTCGGATCAATTGGTATCAATTGATGATCTGGCGTTGTTAAATGGCGGTGGAAGTTCAGATGCTGATGGTGACACTCTGACCTATAGTTGGAGTGTCTTGAGCAAACCGGCCGGTAGTACGGTTGCCTTATTGACTCCTAAAGAAAGTATAGCGAAGCTGAAAATTGATAAGTCCGGTAGTTATGTTATTCAGTTGGTAGTTAACGATGGTATCGAATCAAGTGAGCCAGATACTGTTGTTCTGAATACGAAAAACATTAGGCCAATCTCTGAAGCAGGAAAAAATATAACGGTGTATGTCGGCGACCAGGTTGCGTTGGATGGTTCAGGAAGTTACGATGCTGATGGTGATAAATTAAGTTATCGTTGGATCTTAACTACCAAACCAACTACTAGCATCGCTAGCTTGGTAAATGCTGGTACCATCAATCCAACATTTAAAGCAGACAAAGAAGGTGTTTATATTGCACAGTTAATGGTCAATGATGGCACTCTTGATAGTGCGCCGGATACTGTAACTATTAATGTTGCGCAGCCAGTTTGTAATCTTGATAGTAATACCACGCGGACTTTACCTGTGACAATCCGTGATTTTAAAGCCTATAAAGAAGTGGGCGGCCATATTGATTTTGAAAATATTAATCAAGCCGATCTCGGAATTGTTGCGCTAAACTTGGGTGCTGACCATTTGCCTGTGTATGCCAATAAACTTGGTAGCACTGTAAGTACACACGGTGCGGAGTTTTTTAATCAGTGGTACAGAGACGTTCCCGGTACTAATATGAATATTCCTAAAACCTTGCAAATGAAAAGAAGTGTCGGTTCAAGTATTTGGACTTACTATAATGATAGTTTCTTCCCTATCGATGGTTTGGGCTTCGGCAATTATCTTACAACAGGCCATAACTTCCACTTTACGCTTGAAACACATCTAGTGTTTAATTATAACGGCGGTGAAGTATTTAAGTTCCAGGGTGATGATGATCTCTGGGTGTTCATAAACGGTAAACGGGTGATTGATCTCGGTGGAGTTCACAGTGTCGAAAGTGGCGCAGTGAACCTGGATGAACAAGCGGCTGCTCTTGGTATTGTGCAAGGCAAATCCTATACTTTTGATTTATTCTTTGCTGAAAGGCACACAACGAAATCAGAATTTATGTTCCAAACAGATATCAATTTAGAATGTACTTCAGGCGCGCATTAATCATCTGATGGTTGTAGTTGAACACGTAAAAAAGGGCTATCTGGGTAACACCAGCTAGCTCTTTTTTTTGTTATAAATTCTTTGTTTGATAATTACAATTGGCGTTATTTACACATTGGCGCATGAGTTAAGCTGGTAGTAGTTAGGAGTTTTGGCTCGAAGAAAGTACACGGTGAAATTGTTATTGCGTAAAACAGTGTAACTTGGCAATCTTTGCTAGCAATTGATCACAACTTTGTGCGTTATGTTTTTCTTTCTGTAAATGTCTAAGCATAATGAAGTAGAATAAATCACTTAGTAGTGAATCCACTCTTTAATTCCAATGATATTTAACGGAAGTTGATTTTGTCCATATTGTTCAATAATCTTAATAACAATAAGATTAGGGAGTTCGAATGCAATTGTTAAAGATATTTTTAATTGTTTTTCTGGCAACATTAGGCTCAAGTCAAACTTTAGCGAGTAATACTCAAGAGCCTTTAAGGCTTGAAGTTATTGATCCTTATGTTGAGATGCATAGTGGCCCAGGTCGCGGTTATCCTGTGTTCTATGTGATCGAACAAGGTGAAAAGATTGAAGTAATTACTCGGCGACCTGGCTGGTATGAAGTGCGAACTAAAAATGGAAAAACGGGTTGGACCACTACGAGTCAGATCTCGCGCACTATTCAAATGACGGGAGAGCCTGCTGATTTGCCTACAGTCAGTTATGGTGATTATATAAAAAATCATTGGCAAGTTGGTTTCAGTAGCGGGCAGTTTTCTAGTGGTGAGCTTAAGGGGAGTGAAACGTTCAGTTTTACCGCCGGCTATCGCCCACTAGGTTGGCTA
>JANYIO010000222.1 GCA_025362015.1 Gammaproteobacteria bacterium
GAACACATAGCAATCGTTGGGGAACGAATCATGATAGACACAAACAACATCAGCTCTTCAGCCGGCAGCAACCGTAGTCGCGGTACCGTGCCAGTGAACAGCAATACAACCACTCCCACGCCAGTCGCGGCTGAAGCAGAAGCTCCTGCTGCCCGCGGTAAAGATAGCGTGGTTCTCAGCCAAGGTGCGCAGAACCTAACACGCCTGCAAACTAAAATTGCCAGCTTACCCGATGTCAACATGAGTCGTGTTATGGCCATAAAACAGGCAATTGCCGAAGGTCGCTTTGAAATTAATGCTGACCGCATTGCCGAGAATATGCTGAATCAAGACGAACTTTTAGGCTAGATTTTTTCATCTGGTCACGTCCCCCAACAGTGACCAGCTTTACTTTACAGTGAGGTTGCTATGTCTCCCGATACTTCTTACTTACGCGATATGCTAGCGCAAGATTCCGCCGCCGTTGCGCAACTCAAAACTCTCTTGTTAACCGAACGCCAAAAGCTGGAAGAACGTCAGCTTCAAGGCTTGCAAGAAATCATTACGCAAAAAGATAAACTCGTTGAAAGCCTTGCCTTCAGCGCTAAACAGCGTGAGCAAGCGCTGCGTGCTGCCGGATTAGAAACTACCCTCATCGGTTGGGAAAAATTTCTACTGCGCAGCCCAGCAACCCTATCATTAATTCCTGGTTGGCAAGCGCTGACAGCGGAATTTGTGGAGTGCCAAAAAGCCAACGAAATTAATGGTCGTATGATTAATCGTTCCAAACAAACACTGTCGCATCTGCTCAATCTTATTCGCGGTCAAGTCGCCATGCCTTCGCTTTATACTCAAACAGGCACAACAACCAATCAAAACAATT
The DNA here is from genome assembly GCA_025362015.1 of Gammaproteobacteria bacterium. Classification (GTDB taxonomy): domain Bacteria; phylum Pseudomonadota; class Gammaproteobacteria; order Pseudomonadales; family Cellvibrionaceae; genus Cellvibrio. The sequence goes on from JANYIO010000222.1 coordinate 863, forward strand.
CTTACACCGTCGCTAAAGCCTAAACAGTTTTACTCAATGCATCTTGCGCCGCAGGATGCATTTTTTCACCCCCCAATTTTTTCTCTTTGCGATAACTGCAATGACTCAGCAATCACTCGTAACTCATCGATCACAGCACCCACTTGGTTTATTAATCAAAACTTCATACAATGCGCGCGCATCTCACCGATCACCCGCTCCGGTAGCTCAGTTGGATAGAGCAGCCGCCTCCTAAGCGGCAGGTCGGACGTTCAAATCGTCTCCGGGGCACCAACAAAATCAATAGCTTAGATATTGAAGTTAATGATTATTGTATTTACCTGTAGCTTGAATACCTCATGTATTCCACGACCTATCATAAAGAACATTCCGTATGCTAGATCAACCCTTTTTGAAACATCTGCAGCGCAACTTATTGCTGGCGTTAATGCTTATTGGTTACAGCGCGCATTTGTATGCGGACACTGCGCCACTGCCGATTCGATTCTTAATCACATTCGACGATGGCCCAAGCGGTTCGAGATTCACGAACCCCACGAAACAGATTCTCGATGTATTAGAGCAAAACACAATTCAGCCTGGCATCAAGGCAATTTTTTTTCTGGAAACGCGTTCTACAAGCCGTGGTGGTACCGATGCTGGTCGGCTGCTGATGTACCGTGAGCATGCTGATGGCCATCTTCTGGCGTTTCATACCTCAACGCCGTACCATTCGAATCATCGATTTATGACACCGGAGGCGCTAGACTTGTCGCTTCAAGACGGTGTTGATGATTTGACCTCCGTATCGGGAGTGGCGCCGCAATTAGTGCGACCGCCATTTTGGAATTACGATGCCCGCACGCTCGATAGCTACCACCGTCACGGTATGCAAATGCTATTAACTGACCTAAGTGCTCGTGATGGTATTATTTGGGGTATCAACTGGAGCTGGCATAAGCATAACGATTTACTTGAGGGTTTACGCCTCGCCAAGGCTGAATGGATTAGTGGCAAGATGCCGAGCTTTGATGGCACCACGCCAATAGTGGTTACATTTCATGATGTAAATCGCCGTACCGCGCGGAATATTGAAGCCTATCTAAAGATTCTATTGCAGGTGGCGGGGGAACTGAACATGCCGGTTGCTGCAAAACCTTTTTACGATAATCGTGCTGATCTGGAAAATGCAGCCATGGTGCGTACCGTGCGCAACATGGGCGAGGCACCGCACCTCCCGGGGATTTGGAACTGGCTCTGGAAATAATAATACTGGTGAAAAAAGCAGTTGGCCAAGGCTCTATACTGTCGCTTGAGAAGCACGTTTCTGTACAAATTAGATGCAATATTTTTAATAGTAGTACAGGGACATTGTTTGAAAAAATTGTAAGGGAGTGAACTAGACGGACTAACTTCTATTCCGCTAAATTATTAGAGTAATAGATGATATTGCTTGTTATACTCGCCCCATAAAAAAGGCACATATTGATTTAATTCGGCACATTTTGTTAAAAGAATCTTGCTTCAATAATAAATTTAAGGACGCTACCTTCTATGCCTTTGCCGCAATTCGATAAACTTTCACGGCCCAACTTGTTCCGTAGCAATGCTTGGCTATCCGCTTGGCTATCCGGTTGGAGTCACTCATTTGCAGAAAAATCTATTGAGCATTTTAGCTGTGGTAAATTACCAGTCTATGCCTACTTTGAGAAAGTCTTAGGATTTATTTCGCTAAAAACATTCTACCCTACAGGTGTTTCTTCAAAAATACTTCCAGCCATTCGCAATGAATACTTTCAGTTTCCTTTTGATCCACTGGACAACGAGCAAGATTGGGATAACTTTTGGACCGCGCTAAATACGGCAGGTTGGGATAGAATTTTTTTTAATGATTTGCTTAAAAGCTCTTCTGATTATTCATTGTTAATGGAGCAGGCAAAAAAAAGAGGTTTTACAGTATTAGTTAGAGGTGGAGAAAATACCTTTGGTATTGATACTTCAACAGGTCTATTTGATAATTATTTAAAAAATTTAGGAAAAAATACCAAGCTAAAATTATTTAATAAGCGCGCTAAAGTAAAGTCTGCAGGGGCGCTGGAAGTCACCAATGTTTTTGATGATCGAGAAAAATTCGTAGCGTTATTAAATGGATTCCATATTGAACGATGGGGTAAACCGTGCTTTTCTAGTAATAATGAAAAAATGATGCATTGTTTACTTGATAATTTAATTGCTGAAGGAGCTACAGTTGATTTTTCTGTAATGACTATTAACGGCGAGCCTAGTTCTGCGGTTTTTGATATTCATTGGGGCAATAGAGTTTTTAATTTACAATCAGGCTACAAAGAAAATTTAATTAATGGTGTTTCCTTAGGTACTCTGCATTTGGGTTATCAGATTGAAGCGGCGTTCAACAATCCAGCAATTGATTTTTACGATTTAATGGCGGGACGGGGTAAATACGCTAACTATAAAGAATCCCTGGCTACTGTTAAAGCCGAATTCGTTTGTCTTGTTGTTATTAAAAGCCCATGGATTATTAGGGCATATCAGTTAAAAGATATGCTGCGGAGTGTGAAAAGATCTTTGTTTAAGTCATAGTTTAATCGCAAGCGAGAGTTAAATTCCCTGTGGCTTGCCACGAAATAGATTTTTGGAACAAAAATACACCTCGTAACTGCGGCGACTTGTGGCAAGTTGTTTAATTTAATGGTTCAATTTAATAGTTTAATGTACAGAGTTAATGTTTTTTGAAAACATAAATACTGATATCCGCAACCCATTTTGTAAATTTTTCCAATCTACATACTCTAACAACGCTACTTAACATACGGCTCATACCTTTTGCCATAGTTTCAGGCAAGAGTGTTTTGCCGTTGAATTGCAGCGGCCCGTAACCAAGGCCATAAAACTCTATTGCTGAGAAGTTAAATTGGTTGATGAGTTTGATTACATCTTTCGGTCTATCGAAAATATCAATAAAAAATTTATTTGCTAGTGGTGTTGCTGTCCCTGGCCCTGGTCCTGATGGGTTGGATGTGTGAGGCGCTTTGGTAGGCGTTAGTGTTTTAAATATTTTTCGTGGTAATTTATAGAATACAAACTTGAATAAGTTAGCCAGATCGAAAATATTACGATTGTCTTCATTGCGAATACTCATAATAAAAGTACCACCTGGTTTAAGAACTCTATTTATTTCACTAAGTGCCTTGTCTACATCATCGATATAACCAAACACACCTATGCAGGCAACCAGATCATAGGTTGAATCGGCAATTTCCAATTTCTCACATTCAGCGTGAAAAATTTTATATTTATTAGCATCAAATTTTGCGAGGCGTTGCGTTGTTAACTCGCGCATATCCGCAGACATGTCGGCAGCATCAACGCTGAAACCGGCAGCAAGCAGGCGTTCAGAAAGTACCCCTGCACCGCAGCCCAAGTCGAGTATTTTTGCATCTTTTGGGAAATTCTCAGTAATAATTTTTGCTGAGGATTCTAATCGCAGTATAAAGTGGTAATCCAAACAGGTTGCCACATGTTTATACAAGTCATTCCAGTATTGCCCAATTTTTTCCTTGGTAAAAAGTACTTTCGCGTTATTTTTATGATTAAATTCCATAGGGCAAAATCTCGATAAAATAAAAGTGGTTTAATTATTGTATTCTAAATTCATGAAACAATCACATACAACAGTCACATAAAACAATCAGCCGTTCCGATCATTAAAATCCGAGCTGATCGATTTACAGAGGTGTAAAGCACATTAACTTTTTCATTGTGCCATTCACACAAACTTTTTGTCGCAATAATGCCTTCAGGGTGTTTGATAAATACGGTGTGTTCGGTGTGGTCAGCATTGTCATCTACATTTAGCAACGTATTTGGAATTACACTCGCTGCACTCATGCAAATAGCACCTGTTACAGGAAAGGCCTTGTGGGTTTTATAGCGATTAATTACGCGAGCAATAATTTCTGCATTATTTTTCTTAATCAGTAATGTATCTGCAAATATTGCTATTTTAATCTGTTTCGCGGCATGTGGTTTCTTTAGCTGCGTGGAAATTAGCAGTGCCACTTTTTCTCTTAATACTTCTATGGTTTCTTTAAAGGGTACATTTGCATCCAGTACTTCGGGTTGCTCATTGCCCATTAAACCAAAACAATTCGCTGGAAAAAAAGCATAAAGTGTTCCGCAGTCCACAATCGAACAAGGATACTCATGGTGATCAATGACGAGCCGATCGATCGCATTTCCAGTAGGCAATAATTCGCCAGTAATGGAGCCGCCTGGTTTCAGAAAAGTGAGTTTAATCTCGGTACCGGAACCTTTTACGCCATCGACGGCCAGGCAATTAATTTGCGGCACACTGTGATCTGCATTAATGGGGATGCAGGCTTCCAATAATTTTCCGGTATTGAGATTACGGATGCGTACTTTGGTTTCTGGCGCTACCGTTTTAATCATATTTGTCGCGAGTGCAAATAGCCCGACACCAGAAGCAAGATTACCGCACATGGTTGAATAATTAATGATGCCTTCGTCGATACCTACTTCACCCGAGCGGTAATCGATATCAATATCGGGTTCCTTAGATGAACAAATTAAAGCGACTTTGCTGGTGAGAGGATCGCCGCCACCCAAGCCATTAATTTGACGAACGTCGGGGCTGCCAAACAATGTTAACAATACGCGGTCGCGCAATGCGTCATCGGCAGGCAATTGATTTGTATTAATAAAAATTCCTTTGGTGGTACCGCCTCTAACAATGGCACATTGAATGCTGTAGCTAATCATATCAATTCTCCTTGTGGGGTTTTGACTTTGGCAAAGAAATTATTTTTGCAAAACCATAATATGTACATCGGCTGTGGCTTTATAGAGCCACCTGAGACCGATATTTTTTAATAATCCATGCAATAGATTATTGATACGAATGGCGAGCTTGCCATCGATAATCACTTTGCGATTAAATCTTATTGAGCCAAATCCAATTTGATGTTCAGTCAGTAATGTAAAATCTGTTTTGACTATGTTTTCTAATACTTCTTTTCTAGGTATTGAACGGCCAATGGTTTTTCTTGGCGCCTTTCCAATTCTAAATGGAAAGGTAATTATATGCTTGATAAGCGCAACCGGATCCATCAATAAATCATTTAGAGTATTGCGATAAGAGACTATGGCAAAACCGCCCGGTTTAAGAACCCTGTAAATTTCGGTAAGCGCGGCTTCAATCGATTCTGCGTAGCTAATAACGCCCAGACAAACAACACAATCGTTTGATGCATCGGGAAGTGGAATGTGTTCACACTCGCCTTGCAACAGTGGAATTTTTTCTGCGGCAGGCCCAAGCTGTTGGCGTGCCAGACGCAACATATCATCGGAATAATCAATGCCGATCAAGTTGTAATTGTATTCGCAAAGCTTGACGAGCACTGGTCCCGCGCCGCAGCCCAAATCGAGAATGCTCGCGCCTTCAGGCAAATGTTTTAGTACATAGTCAACTGTGAAATCGCGGCGCTTACGAAAATTGAGGGCGTCAACATTCGGATTGTCGGTGGTGTAAATATTTGACCATTTGGTTGCGTCCTTTTCATCTGAAAATCGGTCTTGTGCTTGATCTTTCCACTGCATGATTAGTGTATTTCCTTTCTCTGGAATTTTTTTAAATGAGCAGAGTCGTTACCATAAAATAATGATGAACACATTAAAACGCATGTTTGATTTTTGCTGCAACCGCGCTCCAGATGGCGTGAATGTAGTAGCGCAACGAAAAAGCTAAATCATCGCTCGCAAAAACGGCATCGGCTTTAATAGAACAAGCTTCGCTCCACCATTGTTTGAAAGAGGATTGACCGAGTGCGGCTAGTTCTCGAGCCGCCCAAAAGTCCATCGACAACCATGCCCAGCGTTGGCCGTCTTGCCAGTCAGTGACTGGTGGTAGCGGATTGCCAATGGCATGAAAGTAAGCAATTGCGGGTAAGTCGACTCCCGATGCTACGGCACAGCCGGTGGTATTGACGGGTCTGCCATTAATCTCAATTAATTTATACGTTTCTGTGGCGGGGTCTAGTTTCCATTCTACGCCGGCAATGCCGTGATAATGGATAGCTTTTAATAAGCGCACAGACTGATCTAAAACCACGGGGTTGTGGCAAGATTCTGTCATGGTGCAATAACCAAAATCAATCGGGCTCTGGCGAATTTTTTTGCGAATAAACCAGGATATCGGTTGATGCTCTGGTGAGAAAAATCCTAAAAAAGTGACCAGACGTTGATCGCGTCCACCAATGACTTCTTGAATCATAAAGTCATGTTCTGGTACATAAATTTCGCGCGCGGTTGCTAACAGCTCTGCCGCCGAATCAACCCGCAGGCCCTTTTTACCTTTCGCGCCGGAGCGTGCGGATTGCAGCTTCCATTCAAAAGATACATTGGGTTTTATGACGTAGGGATAGTTTGCAATGGAATGCGAAAGCTTTTCAACATCATCCAGTGTTTTTGGAAAATAAGTTTCAGGGATAGGGATGCCTAATTGCTCGGCTGTTTCGTACTGAATCTGTTTGTTGTTGACCTTGCTCATAGCCTGATCATTAGGCGCTGGTATGAGAAAATGCTGGTTTAGTTGCGTGTAATATTTTCCTACAAACCAGGCGCATTCATCCACCGTCGGCAAGAGTACTTTTGGGCCAGGATAGCGGTTAGCTAATGCAGTGAAAAAATCCAGCAGCTTTGCTTCGGATTCATGCATATAAGGGCAGTACTCTACCTGCGTCACGAATCGCGATTGTGCGGCCCCATCGCGGTTATTGGTGGTTACGAGTACAACTGGAATTCCTCTGCGCCCTAATGAGCGAATCACTGCCAATGTGGAGAGATTCAGTTGGTGTCCTTTGCTATGAGCGTCACCAATGTGATTAAAAACAAAAGCCGGGGTTGAACTCATATTCCTTCCTTTCACAAAAATTTATGGTTATAAATCACCGGCAAAAATGTGGCTGATGATGGGGTCCAATTGTTCAAGCGAGACAACCCCTTTTTCTGGTGCCATAGCGCAAGCGAGGTGCGCCACGCGTACAGATTCTTTGACTGGCGTATTGTGCCCTACATTGGCGTCTAAAGACAAAAGTCGTTCATATTTTAGTGCTTGTGATACCGCACCAGAAAAAGTATAGGGTACTGTAGCGTCGCCTGTAGACCAGAGAAGAGCGACGGGTGCTTCAATTTGTACCAGCGCATTAACCCATTCATCGGTATAAGATGATACGGTTGTTAACGACTGTAATGCGATGCTATGCGGAAAAATCCATTGAAATAATAGCGTTTTGGCCACCCAAATGGAGATGCGGTTGAGTGTACCTGTTTTTACAAGCAGACCAAAAATTCCGGTATAGGTGAGCGACCCCGGGTACCCTGAAGGCGCCATAAGAATTAATGAACTGACCAAGTCAGGGCGCTTGGCAGCAATCATGACTGCTAAAGAAGCTCCCATGGATGTGCCGACTAAAGTAACTCGAGTTATATTTTTTGTCTGCAAAAAAGCCACAACTCTGGTTGCTTGTGCATTGAGATTATAATCGTTTGTCTGCCATTGTGATCCGCCAAAACCTGGCAAGTCGAGGCGGATGGTATGTGTGCAAGCATCCATGTCGCTCCAGATGTGATTCCAAATATTAATTTGGCTATTGTAACCGTGCAACAGTATGACGGCATTTTCTCCGGAGCCTGATTCGGTATAGCGAATGGAGCCTTGCGGAAATTCCAGGGTTTGTGTTTGCGTGACATCGGCATACCATTGGCGAGGCATGACGACACCTAAACAAATGACGAAACAGAAATACAATACCAATAAGATGGCAAGCGCTGCGAGAAAAAATGTAATTATTAATTTTGAAAGTTTTAGCATAATGAATATCTACAAGGTAAAAATTAAAAAATATTTATTAGATTTATTAGTTAGGTGTTAAATTTTTTAATTTTTTCGACAAGGTCTATATGGCAGGATTTTTTCGTCATGAATTTTTTAAGTGCGTGGCCCATAAAAAATGCCAACGCAAATACGTTGGCATTTTTCGCTCATCAAGGAATTACGCTAAGACTTTCAATGCTGCATCATAATTAGGTTCGTTGGCAATTTCGCTGACTAATTCAGTGTGCAACACTTTACCGTCGGCACCTAACACAACAACTGCGCGCGCAGTCAATCCAGCTAAAGGACCATCTACCATTTTTACGCCAAAGTCAGTGGCAAAGTTAGAGCGAAAGGCGGATGCGGGGATTACATTGCTTAAGCCTTCTGCGCCGCAAAAACGCGCCAAAGCAAACGGTAAATCCTGCGATGCGCACACGACTACTGTGTTGTTCAATGCACTTGCTTGAGCGTTAAAAGTGCGTACAGATTGTGCGCAAGTTGGCGTGTCAACACTCGGAAAAATATTTAGTACCACGCGCTTGCCCACAAGGCTTGCACTGGTAACTTCAGATAAATCTGTTTTTACTAAATTAAAAGCAGGGGCAGTACTGCCAGTAGCAGGTAGTTTACCGTTGGTATTAAAAGGGTTGCCTTTGAGCGTTACTGTAGACATAGAGATATTCCTCTGAAGTTGATGTAGATGTTTTACAAGAACAGGGTTGATGGTGGCTGAAATACAAATTACAAGTGCATTGTGGTAATTGGCGGGCAATTTGTCTATATGGAAATTCCTATCATGGGGATAGCCATAAGCTTGGCGCTTGGCTATAGTCGCGTGCTTTTAAATCATCGTATTGTTGAATACTTTTTCCAGGCATAAAACACCCTATGACAAGCTCGCCACTGTTGGTTATTTGCAATCATGAATCGCAGCGTCCGCAAGCAGAGGCGCTGGCTTCGCATTTGGGAATAGAGGTAGTGTGTGATTGTGATCCAGGTAAATTAACTGAGCCAGAGTTTGCATTTGTTTTTGATGAGCGGGGTGCTGCCTTACAGCAAACAGGAAACAAAGCACCTGGGCCGATCAGGGCTGAATTTACGGAAGGTTCGGTGGACCATCGCCGGAAGTTCGGCGGTGGCAAAGGCCAGATGATTGCAAAAGCCGTGGGCGTTAAAGCCAATGTTTATCCTCGCGTATTGGATGCCACTGCCGGGTTAGGTAAGGATGCGTTCGTGCTCGCAACGTTGGGTTGTAAAGTGCAAATGTTAGAACGTTCACCTTGTGTGCACGCGCTGTTGCACAGTGGTTTAATAAGAGCGCGAGAATTTTCGGCTTATGAAGATCCAGAATTAAAACAGATTTTGGCGCGCATGGAATTATTGAGTGCAGACAGTCATGATTATCTAGTTAAAATTGCCGACTCTGATCGCCCGGATGTGATTTACCTTGACCCGATGTTTCCCGATCGTCAAAAAACCGCGGACGTAAAAAAAGAAATGGCCGCGTTTCATCATGTTGTGGGTAAAGATGAAGATGCAGATGCTCTTTTGGAAAAGGCGCTCCTGAAAGCAAATTATCGCGTTGTGGTAAAGCGCCCGCGCAAAGCGCCTTTTGTTAATAATAAAATACCATCGCATCAGTTAGAAGGTAAATCAAGCCGCTTTGATATTTATACTCTTAAAAAAATGCCGGATACTTTGAACCCCGCTGAGTAAATTTGCAGATGAAAAAACTTTTAAAAAATCTAACCTTTTGGGTGTTGGTAGCAATTGCTGGTGGAATTTTGTTGGGGCATTTCAATCCTGAGCTCGCACTGAAGCCCATATTGGATGCCGGCATCAAACAAAATCTGCTGATTTCTGAATTCGAAATAAAAACCACCTTCAGCGAATTTTTCAGTAGTATTTTTATTAGCAGTGTAAAACTTTTTATTAATCCCATTATTTTTTTAACGATCACCATGGGCATTGTCTCCATGGGCGATTTAAAAAAAGTTGGCAAAGTAGGCGTTAAAGCTTTTCTTTATTTTGAAGTGGTTACGACTGCAGCACTCGTTATTGGCATTCTAGTGGCTAATATTCTGCGCCCCGGTGATGGTGTGGTTACGGCAAACATACAGGGTGGTGATATTTCCAAATATACCAAAACCGCAACTGATTTCAGTTGGCTAAAATTTTTAAGCGATAATCTAACGCTACAGGTTTTAATGTTAGCGATGGTGGTGGGAGTAGTGCTAAGCCATTATTCTGAGCGCGAAAAAATTGTTGCTGTGCTTGTGATTATTTCTAAAAAAGTATTTTTTGGATTACATAAAGTTATGCTGTTATCCCCACTTGGCGCTTTTGGTGGTATGGCATTTACTATCGCAAAGTATGGTATTAAAACCTTACTCCCTCTGGCGTCTTTGATGGCGACTGTCTATACCACTATGGCAATATTTGTATTTGTGGTGCTTTATTTTATTTTAAGGTTTTATCAAATAAGTCTTTGGGGGTTTTTAAAATTTATCCGTGCCGAGTTGCTCATTGTGCTGGGTACCTCATCATCGGAAGCAGCCTTGCCGTCATTAATGGAAAAGCTGGAGCGCATGGGTTGTGCAAAATCAGTTGTGGGTTTGGTTGTACCTGCGGGTTATTCGTTTAATCTTGATGGCAGCACTATCTATCTTTCTATGGCAGTTATATTTTTGGCGCAAGTATTTGATGTTCATCTTGATTGGTCACAAATGCTATTCGTGATAGGTATTTTAATGGTCACGTCAAAAGGTGCTGCGGGTGTTACAGGTAGTGGGTTTGTGGTATTGGCGTCGACATTAACCGCATTAAAAGTCATCCCGATTGAGGGGTTAGCCTTGTTGTTAGGTGTCGATAGGTTTATGTCAGAAGCCCGCGCGATCACTAATTTTATTGGCAATGGTGTAGCCACTATTTGGATTTCAAATAATGAACAGGAATTTGATCGCGTTAAAATGGATGCAGCCTTTGCCGGTGAAGATATTCATAGTATTAAAAATCCAATATTTAAAATATCAACTGCTAAATAATTTTGGAATATCTAATCTGATTTGAAGTTTGTAGATATTCATCAAACACCATACAAATTCTGCGAATCAACATGCGCCCGGCATTGTGTACAAGAATAGAGCTATCGTTAACACTAATTAGATCGTCTTCAGCCATAGGTACAAGTTTTTGCAGCTCGTTTGCAAAGTAAGTTTGCATATTGATGCCAAATTTTTCCTGCACAGAATTAAAGTCCAGCGCGAAATGGCAAATCAGCTGATTGATGATAAATTTGCGTAATTTATCTTCGTTGTTAAGTGTAAAGCCTTTTACATAGGGTAATCTTTCGGCATCTAATTTTGCGTTATATTCATTCAAGTTTTTTTCGTTTTGCACATAAATGTTATCAATTGCGCTAATGGCGGAAACTCCAAAGGCTAATAGATCGCAATCGCCATGGGTAGAATAACCTTGAAAGTTACGCTGTAGTTGACCGGCTTGCTGCGCTTTTACTAAATCATCAGTGGGTTTGGCAAAATGATCCATGCCGATATAAACGTAACCCGCTGCTTGCAGCCAGTCAATTGCAAAGAGTAAGAGCGCCGGTTTTTGTTCTGCATTAGGCAAATCTGCAGGATTGATTAGTTGTTGGCTTTTAAATAAGTGCGGCATATGTGCGTAATTAAATAGCGAAATTCTATCTGGCTCTAAATGAATAATTTTAGCCAGCGTTTGCATAAATGTTTTTTTAGTTTGATGTGGTAGGCCGTAAATTAAATCCATACTAATAGAGTGGTATTTATCTGCGCGTAAGCTTGCTACCAGAGTAGTCACTTCTTCATAGGTATTGTAGCGGTTGACGGCATACTGTACTTTTTCGTCGAAATCCTGAATGCCCATACTCACGCGGTTAAAGCCCAATTTGCGTAAATGTTGCATGGTGCCTAGTGAAACTTT
>JANYIO010000231.1 GCA_025362015.1 Gammaproteobacteria bacterium
CGAATTTGTGCCACCCAGTACTCCACATTACCTTTACCTTTACCCTGACGAACTTCAAGAGGTTTTTCGGTAATTGGCTTATCCGGAAACACGCGAATCCAGATTTTACCGCCACGCTTAACGTGACGAGTCATCGCACGACGTGCTGCTTCAATTTGACGCGCCGTTAAGCGACCGCGACCAGTTGCCTTCAAGCCAAAATCACCAAAACTAACTTTGGAGCCACGCTGGGCCAAGCCGCGATTGCGGCCTTTCATCTGCTTGCGAAACTTTGTACGCTTAGGTTGTAACATTTTGCGTACCCCTTACTTGGATTTAGCGGTTTTTTTCTTAGGCTCAGCTTCGGCTTTAACTACGTTGCCAATAACTTCACCTTTGAAGATCCACACTTTTACACCAATGATGCCGTAGGTGGTGTGCGCTTCAGCCGTTGCGTAATCAATATCCGCACGCAATGTGTGGAGAGGAACGCGACCTTCACGATACCATTCACTACGTGCTATCTCAGCACCACCTAAACGTCCACCTACTTGAATCTTGATACCTTCGGCACCTTGACGCATTGCATTTTGCACAGCGCGTTTCATTGCCCGACGGAACATGACCCGGCGCTCTAATTGCTGGGCTACGCCCTGGGCAACCAAAGTACCATCCAAATCCGGTTTACGAATTTCTTCAATATTGATATGGACAGGTACGCCCATTTGCTTGGTTAATTCCAAGCGCAACTTATCAACATCTTCACCTTTCTTGCCAATCACGATACCAGGACGCGCGGTGTGAATTGTGATGCGTGCAGTGTTAGCTGGACGCTCAATATCAACACGACTTACGGAGGCGCTGAGCAATTTATCTTGAATGTACTTGCGTACTTTCAGATCAACAATCAACTTGTCTGCGTAATCAGTACCATCGGCATACCACACCGAAGTGTGCTTCTTGACAATACCGAGACGTATACCGTTCGGATGAACTTTCTGACCCATAACGTCTGCTCTCTTACTAATCGGCTACTTTGACGGTGATGTGACAAGTGCGTTTTGTGATACGGTCTGCGCGACCCTTAGCACGCGGTTTAATGCGCTTAAGGCTTACACCCTCATCAACAAATATTGTTGCTACTTTAAGAGCATCAACATCAGCACCTTCATTATGTTCTGCATTAGCAATTGCAGATTCGAGTACTTTCTTAATAATCTCAGCACCCTTTTTGGTACTAAATGCGAGAATATCAAGAGCATCTTCAACGCCTTTACCGCGAATTTGATCAGCTACCAAACGCGCTTTTTGCGCCGACAGACGAGCACCGCTTAATTTTGCTGCTACTTCCATCGTATTACCTCGTGGGCACTATTAGAGCGCTTAGCGCTTTTTAGCTTTCTTATCTGCAGCATGTCCACGAAACGTACGTGTTGCTGCAAATTCGCCAAGTTTATGGCCAACCATTTCTTCATTAACCAGAACTGGCACATGTAGACGACCGTTATGCACAGCCAACGTCAATCCAACCATTTCCGGCATGATCATAGAACGACGCGACCAAGTTTTAATTGGACGACGATCATTACTTTCGATCGCTGCTTCGACCTTCTTAATAAGGTGAAGATCAATAAAAGGACCTTTTTTCAGTGAACGTGACACTGCTACTTCCTCTTTCAGCTGTTGCTATTACGATTATTTCTTATCGCGACGGCGAACAATCATCTTGTCTGTGCGCTTATTAGCACGTGTTTTGTAACCCTTAGTTGGGGTACCCCATGGTGACACTGGGTGACGGCCACCCGATGTACGCCCTTCACCACCACCATGCGGGTGATCCACAGGGTTCATCGCCACACCGCGAACGGTAGGACGAATGCCGCGCCAGCGTGTAGCACCAGCTTTACCCAAGGACCGCAGATTGTGTTCGCTGTTTGATACTTCACCCATAGTGGCGCGACAATCAGTTAACACTTTGCGCATTTCACCGCTGCGCAAACGCAGCGTTGCATATGCACCATCACGCGCAACCAGCTGAGCAGAAGCTCCTGCCGAACGCGCAACCTGGGCACCCTTGCCTGGCTTTAACTCTACACAGTGAACAACCGAACCAAGCGGTATGTTGCGCAAAGGCAGAGTATTACCCACCTTAATTGCGGCAGCATTACCAGAATCGATTTTGTCGCCAACACTCAAGCCTTTAGGTGCAATGATATAGCTGCGCTCACCATCAGCGTAACAAACCAAAGCAATGTAAGCTGTACGGTTTGGATCGTATTCAATACGCTCTACAACCGCAGGAATACCGTCTTTATTACGACGGAAATCAACTACACGATAATTTTGCTTATGACCACCACCAACATGGCGAGTGGTAATGCGGCCAGTATTGTTACGACCACCAGACTTGGATTTTTTCTCAACCAAAGGTGCATAGGGCTCACCTTTGTACAAGTCGGGATTAACAATACTTACAACGAAACGACGGCCAGGTGATGTGGGTTTACGTTTTACGATAGCCATTACATCAATCCCCTTACTCAGCAGGCACGAAGTCAATTTCTTGACCTTGCGCCAATCTTACATATGCCTTTTTCCAATCGCTTCTTTTGCCAACACCGTAACGAGTACGCTTGGTCTTACCTTTAACATTCAACACAGAAACATTTTCTACTTTTGTGCCAAACAACGATTGAATTGCAGCTTTAATTTCAAGTTTGTTTGCCGTAGGGCAAACCTTGAAAACTACTTGGTTTGAAGACTCGCCTGCAGCTGCTGACTTCTCAGAAACAACAGGGCCGAGAATTATTTTGTATAAACGCTCTTGGTTCATCCCAGTATCTCCTCAAATTTTTTGAGAGCTGACACAGTCATAATTACCTTATCAAAGCCGATCAAACTAACAGGATCAACACCCTGCACATCAGATACGCCGACCTTATACAGATTACGAGAAGCGAGGAACAAATTCTCACTCATCTCTTCAGTAACGATCAAAGCTTCAGATAAATTATATTGAGCCAATTTTTGCACAAGTGATTTTGTCTTGGGCGCATCAATGTCAAAATCTTGAACCACAACCAAACGGTCCTGGCGATTTAATTCAGACAAAATACACTGCAGAGCAGCACGGTACATTTTCTTGTTTAACTTTTGATCATGATCGCGAGGCTTGGCAGCAAATGTAGCACCACCGCCACGCCAAATTGGGCTGCGAATTGTACCAGCACGAGCACGGCCGGTGCCTTTTTGACGCCAAGGCTTCTTACCCCCGCCACGCACTTCGGCGCGCGTTAGCTGAGCCTTAGTACCTTGACGCGAGCCAGCCATATAGGCAACAACAGCCTGATGCACCAGATCTTGATTAAACTCTCTACCGAAGGCCACTTCAGATACATTCAATGTACCTGCTGCACCTGCGGGACTAACAATTTTTAATTCCATAGTCAATTCCCCTCGGATACTTAAGCGTTAGCGCGCGCTTTAACAGCCAGACGCACAATAACGTCGCCACCTGGAGCCCCAGGAATAGCACCCTTAACCAGAAGCAGATTGCGCTCAGCATCGACACGGATCACCTCAAGATTTTGAACGGTTACCTGCTCAGAACCCAAATGACCTGCCATTTTTTTGCCTTTGAATACGCGACCAGGAGTTTGACACTGCCCATTAGAACCGCCTACACGGTGCGAACGAGAGTTGCCGTGAGTTGCATCTTGCATATGGAAGTTCCAACGCTTGATGTAACCAGCAAAACCCTTACCTTTAGACGTGCCAGTTACGTCAATCATTTGACCTGCAGAGAAAGCATCTACAGTAATGGACGAACCAACTTCGAAAGCTTCTTGAGCATCGTTACGCAATTCCCACAAGTTGCGACCCGCCTCAGCGTTAGCTTTAGCAAAGTGACCTGCAGCAGGCTTGGTAACACGGGAGGCACGACGAGAACCAACAGTAACCTGCACAGCAGAGTACCCATCAGTTTCCACACTCTTGACCTGGGTGATGCGATTGGGTTCAACCTCAATCACAGTAACAGGAATGGATACACCATCATCGGTAAAAATACGAGTCATACCGCTTTTGCGGCCGACAATACCAATTGTCATTTTACTAACCTCTATAGTGTACGGGGCTTTTACCCGCTATGGCCACCCATTTCAGAGCGTTACACAGTTATGAAATACCATTACTTCATAACCTTAACATTTACTTAGCCGAGACTAATTTGAACCTCAACACCCGCAGCCAAATCCAGCTTCATAAGTGCATCAACAGTTTTTTCAGTAGGCTCAACAATATCTAGCAAACGCTTGTGTGTACGTATTTCATATTGATCACGCGCATCTTTATTAACGTGCGGGGAAATCAATATAGTAAAGCGCTCCTTGCGAGTCGGCAGCGGAATTGGGCCACGAACTTGAGCACCTGTGCGCTTTGCCGTCTCAACTATTTCCTGAGTGGAAGCATCAATGAGCTTATGATCAAAAGCCTTCAGGCGAATTCGAATGCGCTGATTCTGCATGTGAGCCAAACTCCAATTATTAACTTTAAAGAACACCATCGAGACACTTAAAATAGAGCCCCTCGAAAGGAGGCGCATTATTAATGACCGAGGCATAAGTTGTCAACACAATATTGACGCAAAACAAATAAATCTTCAGAAACGATATTTTTAACAAAAAAATCATTAAAACCAAAGAGTTGCAAACAAAAAGGACGCCAGCGGCGCCCTTTTTATTAACAGACAAACAAATTACAGAATGATTTTAGCAACCACGCCAGCACCGACCGTACGACCACCTTCACGAATGGCGAAGCGCAAGCCTTCTTCCATCGCAATCGGGTGAATCAGGGTCACGGACATCTGAATATTGTCGCCTGGCATAACCATTTCT
>JANYIO010000105.1 GCA_025362015.1 Gammaproteobacteria bacterium
TTCCCATGTTGTACATGCTTACTTTTGCGTGCGAATTCATCTTGCGTGATAAAATTTGGTAAAAGTGGCTTCTGTGGGGGGAATACCATTTTTGTTTTGTTACAAGGCGGTAAAACAATGTCCATGAAGCGTCTGTCAGAAAGGTTCCTAAAAGAATAATTCCACTCCACAATGTAAAGATATGCATTAATATACCGGTGATTAATATGCAGGGTAATAGCATCCCAAGATAGGTGCTGCCTATATCGCCCATAAATATTTTTGCTGGTTGCCAATTTAGAAATAAGAAACCAAAAAGCGGCCCTAAAATAGTAATTTGAAGAAAAGCCCAATCATTTTGATGATGTTGCAATGAAAACCCTATTGATACTGATATAAAAAAAATGGCTTCCGATGTTGCAATTCCATCAATGCCATCCATAAAGTTATAAAGATTAATTGTCCATAAAGCGCCAAAAAAAACTATCAATACAAGGGCTATTGTAAATAAATCATTATTGTGAATTTTTAATATATAGAAAACTAATCCAACAGCAATGAACTGCCATAGTAAGCGAACCAGTCGAGGCACTCCCTTTTTAACATCATCAATAATGCCGATACTAGCGACTAACAGCGGTGGAACCAAGAGAGCGAAATATATATTTGCATTGAGGTTATAGAGTTCAAATTTATAGCTGATAACTAATATAAGACTAATTAGCGTAACAAAAGATATTCCCCCAATTCGCGGGGTCGGGATTTTGTGCGAGCTTCTCTCGTTTGTCGTGTCCAGCAGAGAATACTTAAATGAGTATTGGATTAAGACTTTCGTGAATTGATAACCTGCAATGGTTGAAAGAATGATTTCCAGGATTAGCAGAGCGAGATTCATATTATTCTATTGGTATCCAATTTAGAAGATTTTTGGTTTCGCTTATGTCAATTTCAAGATTATCAAAAACGCTTTCGATTTGGGGTTTAACAAAAGGAATAAGTTTGAGGATCACAAAAATTATATTGGGTACGCTAATAAGGATAGCTGTTTTTTCAGAAAATATTTCTAATAACCCAACAATTTCTTTGGTGCTACGTTTAATTCCATCACTTACTAGGAATATTCGATTTTTTGCTTCTGGATGCAATATTATGTGACAAATGAAGCTACATAAATTATTGATGGATATTATGTCCCTACAATTATTAATTGCGCCAACGGGAATGGGAACACCTTTATTTATTAATTTAATGAGTGCGTTTAGATTACCTTTACATTTATCGCCCCATATTAGCGGAGAACGGATAATAGTTAAACTTGTATCGGTGTCATGTAATATTTCTTTGATAAGTATTTCGCCTTCTAACTTGGACTTTCCATAGCTATCACAAGGGGTAGGGATATCCTGTGCCTTGAATGGTTTTCCCGGCGGGGTGGTATTCCCGAGTACTTTTATACTACTCAAATAAATAAACTGTTTGATTTTTGCTTTGTAGGCAATGCAGGCAAGATCTTTACTTAAGTTTATATTATCTCGTTGAAAATCTTCCCGCGTCGCATTTTTTGTATGAGCCCTTGCTGCTAGATGGATAAAACAATCAAAATCAACTAATTGCTTGCCCATATCTTCAGGGCTAGTAGTTTCAATATTAATGAAATTTTTATACCCTTCTTTATTATTTCTACCGATTTTTATCAAATTTATATTGGCTTTTGTAAGAAGGGTTGAGCTTAGTTTTTGTCCGACAAATCCGTTGGCACCGCTGATTGCAATATTCAACATGAGTTCTTCCTGGCTAATGTTTTTACTGGGCTATTATCGCTGCTTGATTATCACTAAGGCAACTGATAAAGTGCGCGCCTCTAAAATAGGACTATAGCTCAGTTGGTTAGAGCGCTATCATGACATGGTAGATGTCGTCAGTTCGAGCCTGACTAGTCCTACCAAATCGTACAATAAAAAGGTGCTTTCTTTAAAGCGCCTTTTTTATTGACCAAAATTTCTCATTCGTAATGTCTGCCCCTTTTCATGGTCAATATCCTACAGAAAATAGTGATTTTGGCGGCTATTACAATATGTTGTTTTTGGTGACAATGGTCGCCACAAGGAGGTTCTCTGGGAATGTTAGTCGACTAGGTAAGGTCAATGGATGCGACTACTTGTTTAGGTGGTTTGGATGCTGCTTATTTGTTTCAGGGATGTTATGGATTAAGGGTTCTGGATGAATCTGTAGTAAAGAAGCATGGGAAAGTGCTGGAAGCCGTAATAGGTATGGATGCAAACATGCAATGGAAAGCAATGAGTCACTCAAATATGGAAATTAAGGATAGTGCTATTCAGGAGATTATGGAGATGTAAGCACAGGAGTGGCGGGGTATGGTAATCAGTTGGCAGGAAGCCGAATGATTGTTTTAACCTTTTATTGTTGGAAATAATTATGGGGCTGCACCGCAAGGGCGGCCCCTCTCTTTATGTGTTTGCAGTACTAATTATAGAATTTACCCTTTCTGTTTTACATCGCCCTCTTGATTTTCATGTTCTTCACCCCATCTTAGCGCCATAGGTTTTTTAGCCTTTTGCACATTCTTGATATTTTAAGCTGTACTATCTATTTGAACCAGGAGTTACACCATGACCGTAGATGCCCAAAAAGAGACACGTGGATTTCAAACCGAAGCCAAGCAATTATTGCATTTGATGATTCATTCGCTGTATTCCAATAAAGAAATCTTCTTGCGTGAGTTGATCTCGAATGCGTCGGATGCGGCTGATAAGCTGCGCTTTGAGGCGGTTTCTAATGGTGATTTATACGAGGGTGATTCCGACTTAAAGATCCGTATCAGCTTTGATAAGGACGCGAAAACCCTAACTATTAGCGACAATGGTATTGGTATGACTCGCGCTGAGGTGATTGAAAATCTCGGAACTATTGCAAAATCGGGCACTGCGCAATTTATGCAAAAATTGAGTGGCGATCAGAAAAAAGACGCCCAATTAATTGGTCAGTTTGGCGTTGGTTTTTATTCAGCTTTTATCGTTGCAGACAAGGTTGTAGTGACTTCTCGTCGAGCTGGTACAGCTGCTGCGGAAGGTGTGCGTTGGGAGTGTGATGGCGATGCGGAATTTAGTGTTGAAACTGTTGAAAAAGCACAACGTGGTATGACAGTTGAGTTGCATTTAAAAGATGATGCCCTTGAGTTTGCTGATAACTGGCGTTTGCGTACCATTATCAAAAAATATTCAGATCATATTGCTATTCCAGTAGTGATGTTGAAACCAATTCCCGCAGGTGAAGATGCGCCGGAAGTGCCAGAAGATGAAGTTATCAATACCGCCACTGCACTCTGGACGCGTTCACGTTCAGAGGTAACTGATGATGAGTATAACGAGTTTTATAAGCACATTAGTCATGATTATAGTGAGCCAGTGAGCTGGAGCCATAATCGTGTTGAAGGTAGTTTGGATTACACCAGTTTGCTTTATCTCCCATCACGCGCCCCTTATGATTTATACAATCGCGATGCGACCCGTGGTTTAAAGTTGTATGTGCAACGTACTTTTATTATGGACGATGCTGAACAATTTTTGCCGTTGTATTTGCGTTTTATGAAAGGCGTTGTGGATTCAAATGATTTGTCCCTCAATGTATCGCGGGAAATTTTACAAAAAGATCCTAATATTGACAGCATGCGTGGTGCCTTGACTAAACGCGTATTGGATATGCTGGCAAAACTTGCTGCTAATGAGCCAGAAAAATATCAAAGTTTTTGGAATGAGTTTGGTCAAGTCATTAAAGAAGGTCCTGCTGAAGATTTTGCAAATCGTGAAAAAATTGCCAAGTTATTGCGTTTTTCATCGACTCACACTGACAAAGCAGATCAAGATCAGTCCCTGGAAGCTTATGTTGCACGCATGCAAGAAGGCCAGGAGAAGATTTATTACATCGCCGCCGAAAATATCAATACCGCAAAAAGTAGCCCGCATTTAGAGGTGTTCCGTAAAAAAGGCATTGAAGTCTTATTGTTGGTCGATCGTGTGGACGAATGGCTGATGAGTCACTTGGCTGAGTTTGATGGCAAATCATTTCAAGATGTCGGCAAAGGCGAGTTGGATTTAGGCAAGCTGGATTCCGAAGAAGAAAAGCAAGCCCAGGAAAAAGTGGCAGAGCAATTAAAGCCTTTGCTTGATCGAGTAAAAACAGTATTAACTGAACAAGTGGCAGAGGTGCGTATTACTCACCGGTTAACAGATTCGCCTGCGTGTGTCGTTGTGGCTGAACATGATATGGGTGCGCAAATGCGCCGTATTTTGGAGTCTGCAGGACAAAAAGTAC
Source organism: Gammaproteobacteria bacterium (assembly GCA_025362015.1). Classification (GTDB taxonomy): domain Bacteria; phylum Pseudomonadota; class Gammaproteobacteria; order Pseudomonadales; family Cellvibrionaceae; genus Cellvibrio. Next base: position 4,312 of record JANYIO010000105.1, read on the forward strand.
CTGATTCAAAACCAATTTTTGAATTGAATCCTGAACATCCTTTGGTGAAAAAGCTGGAGCAAGAGAGCAGCGAAACTCGCTTTGTTGATTTGGCGCACATTCTTTTTGATCAAGCAAATTTAGCAGAGGGTGCACAATTGCAAGATCCGGCAGCTTATGTGCAACGCTTGAATAAGTTGTTGCTGGAGCTGAGTCACTAACGTTTAATTATTTTGTTCTTTATTGAAGGCCTTGGCTATAATCTAGCCAAGGCCTTTTCTTTATTGTTTTCTGCGTTGTCTTTTTATTTTTGCATGCCTTTGAAATTTTTGGAGTAGATGATGGAATTTAAACAAGTAATGCTTGCCGCTAAAAAAAGTATTGCGTTGGTTGCACACGATAATAAAAAGAAAGACTTGGTGAGCTGGTGTCAAAAACATAAAGCCGATTTAGTAAAACACACCCTTTATGCAACTGGAACAACAGGGATGATTATTGAAAAAGAAGTAGGGCTAGTTGTTAATAAATTAATCAGTGGTCCTTTAGGGGGCGATCAGCAAGTAGGAGCATTAATTACGGAAGGTGATGTCAATATGCTGATTTTCTTTTGGGATCCGTTTGAACCCTTGCCGCACGATCCTGATGTAAAAGCCTTGCTAAGAATTGCCGCTGTGTGGAATATCCCGATTGCGACTAATCAAATGTCAGCTGATTTTATGGTGGCCTCACCTTTATTTAATTCTACCTCCGAGCGTTCAATTCCGGATTATGCAAGCTACTTAGCTAAACGTTCTGTGGAAATTGCAGGATGAAATTTTTCGCGAATCTCGATGAGATAAATACCAATAGCCAATGCCTGTTTAATCTTGAAGAAATAGAGCAGGCTCTCAATATAATGGTGCAAAAAATCACTGAAGATATGGCTGATAAGCGTCCAGTGGTGATTGGGGTAATGCGTGGGGCATTGGCCATGCTTGGATACATGCTGCCGCGCCTGGCATTTTATCTGGAGGTTGATTATGTACATGCAAGCCGCTATCAAAAGCAATTAATCCCGGGTGAGTTATTGTGGCTACATGAACCTCATATTCCTTTAGCCGGGCGCTGTGTGTTATTGGTTGATGATATTTTAGATCAAGGTGTAACGCTCAAGGCCATTTCTGAAAAATGTTATGCTTTGGGTGCAACTGAAGTCAAAATTGCAGTTTTGTGTAAAAAACATATTCAAAACTTCACCCCCGCAATCGCCGCGGATTACACCGCACTTGATGTGCCTGATGCTTATATTTTTGGTTATGGAATGGATTATGAAGGTGGCTGGCGAAATGCACCAGGCATCTATAAATTAATCAATTAAAGCGTTTCTTCCTCAGTCGTTGGCATTCCACCGTAGATCACTTTCGGTGTAGATCACTTGCGTAAGCACGCCTTTGTTGGGAAAATCACCACCGGCTTTTATTTTATGTATTTTTAATCGGTATTAGAGGTGTTTGTGACCAAGATAGGGCTTTTTTTTGGCAGTGACGAAGGTAATACAGAAAAAGTTGCTTATCGTATTCAAAAACGTTTGGGTGATGATGTCGTGGAGGTGCGTGATATTGCTGATGTAACGCAGCTGGATTTTGCTAATTACGACAGGATTATTTTGGGTATTCCTACCTGGGACTTTGGTCAAATACAGTCAGACTGGGAAGAGTTTTGGGACGATGTGTCAGCAGTGGACTTTTCAGGGAAGACGGTTGCTTTCTTTGGTCTCGGCGATCAGTTTGGCTACGGTGACTATTTTCTCGATGCAATGGGCATGTTACATGACGTTGTTATACAAAGTGGTGCGGATATTATTGGACATTGGTCCACAGAGGGTTATGAATTCGATGCATCTAAAGCAGAGATTCCAGGAGACAAAAAATTTGTTGGTTTGGCGTTGGATGAAGATCAGCAAGAGAATTTTACCGCGGAACGTCTTAATCTTTGGTGCGCGCAAATTCACTCAGAGTTTGGATTAGATACACCTTTGCACAATATTGATGATTAGTTATCGAACGACTATCAGAAGCCACTATTAAAAATAGTAGCTAGTTTCACTTAACCCATTCCCTATAACTAATTGCTGGCTAGTTTATGATCTGAATGATTTTTCTACACAATCTTGTTGCACAACTAAGAATACTGTATATAATCACAATTACTGTATAAACAAACAGATTGATGTGGAGCTACGAATGTATAATCTTACCGCGCGCCAAGAGCAGGTTTTACAGCTCATCAAAAGTTATGCAGAGGAGACGGGTTATCCGCCTACTCGCGCTGAAATTGCTAACATCCTCGGTTATAAATCGCCAAACGCAGCAGAAGAACACATTAAAGCCCTCGCACGCAAAGGCGCTATTGAGGTTATCCCTGGTGCATCCCGCGGTATTCGTCTACCAGAAAAAATATCGGGTATTCCTATTGTTGGGCGCGTTGCCGCAGGTAGCCCAATATTAGCGGTGGAACATATAGAAGATTACTGCAATATACCGGCAAACTTTTTCTCTCCCAGTGCGGACTACTTATTGCGCGTTAATGGTATGAGCATGAAAGATGTTGGCATACTGGATGGCGATTTGTTAGCAGTTCACCGTACGGATCAGGTGCGCAGTGGTCAAATTGTGGTAGCGCGTATTGGCGAAGAGGTAACGGTTAAGCGCTATAAACGCATAGGCAATCGTTTACAAGTTGAGCTCTGGCCTGAAAATCCCGATTTTGACGTGATCCATGTGGACTTGAACGATCAGGAATTCGCCATTGAAGGCTTAAGTGTAGGAGTGATTCGTCGTGAATAAAGCTCATCAACTTAATACAGCTGTAAGCACTGATGCTCTAAAAGATAATACTGAAGTTGCGTTATCCTGCGGTATTACCGAGTTAATTATTGCTAATGGCTCACCAGACCAAGTTGCACTATTGATGCCGATGATCGCATTTATTAGTCAAAGTTGTAAAAGTCGTTGGGTTACCTGGATAGCACCTTTACACGTTACTCGTGAGTTTTTGCAATCATTCGGCGTCAATACCAACTTTTTGCGCTTAATTCATTGCAGTGACGAGGCAAGCCGATTATGGATAACCTGGGAAGCTTTGGCCGCAGGCAATAGCCACACTGTTATTTCCAGCCCAGGAAAGCTGACTGACAAAGAGTTAAAACAACTTGAAAATGCAGCTTATCAGGGGCGGTGTCAGGGTCTATTGTTACGAATCAGGTAGATGATTTAAGGTATGTGGTGAAGGTACTTAACTTCAGTGTTTTATGCTTCCGCCACAAACACCGCACGTATTGGGGCAGGGTGGCCTTCGGCGGTTAGATTGTTATTGTGTGGATCTAAAAATTCGGGCAAGGAATGAAACTTCATCCACTCGGTTGAGTGTTGTTCTTCTACGGTGGTTTTAGCTATATCGACCACGCGAGGGTTATTAAATCCCATTTTTCTTAACCAGCTGAGCATGGTGTCACAGCTAGGTAAAAACCACACATTGTTCATCATCGCGTAGCGACCTTCAGGTACAAGCACATCGCCTAACTCGCCCTCGATTACCAAAGTCTCTAAAACAAGCTGCCCGCCCGGGCGTAATGCTTCTTTCAGTTCACGTATATGATCCATGGGTGATTTACGATGATAAAAAACTCCCATTGAAAACACAGTATCGAAAGCGTGTAATTTGGGTGGTAATTCTTCTATGCCGACAGGTAATACATCGATGGGATAATCACCGGCAAGATGTTTGATGGCATGAAATTGCACTACGAAACGCGGTGAGGGATCTATCCCAATTACGCGTTGCGCGCCAGCACCTAACATGCGCCAACAGTGATAACCATTGCCGCAACCCACGTCTAAAATTAAACGATTTTGGAGTGGGGCCAAATGGGGTATTACACGATCCCATTTCCAGTCGGAGCGCCATTCGGTATTAATATGAATGCCTTGAACCCAATAAGGACCTTTACGCCACGGAATAAGTACTTCAAGGGTTGTTTGTAGCGTAGCTAATGTTTGTTCGTCGTAATCATTGATGAGGCCAATTTCAACTTTATCTAAAAAGTTATTTTGACTACTTTTGCAGTCAGGTAACCGGGCAAGTGCTCCTATCCACTCGGGTAAGTCACCGTAACGTTTTACGCATAAGCCTTCGGCTATCTGCATTGGTAGGGTTTCTACCCAGGCGACCAATGGGCTGTCAGGTAAATAATTTAGAAATGCCTGATAGTTAATCATTTATCGCTGTGCCTTTAATCGCAATAATCGAGGCAAAGTTAAAGCATTGAAACCATACATCTACACTGGAAAATCCTGCATCTTTAAGCCGTTGACGGTGGGTCGCAAGGGTTTCGGGTATCAGTACATTTTCAATCGCGCTGCGTTTTTGGGCGATTTCTAAATCACTGTAACCATTAGCGCGTTTGAAATTGTGATGTAATTCAATCATGAGTGCTTGATGTTGCTCATCTTCAAAGGCGAGCTTTTCTGACAATATCAGAACGCCATTAGGCTTTAATCCTGCATAAATGTTACGCAATATAGTGCTGCGGTTTTCGACAGAAATAAATTGTAGGGTAAAATTTAATACTACGACTGATGCATTAGTAATAGGAAACATACACAAATCGGCACAGTGTAAGTTGACTTCAATTTCTGCACTATCGGCAGCAATAACTTGCTGGCAACGCTCAACCATTGCAGGTGAATTATCAACGCCGATAATAGTGCAATTTGCTGCTTGAATTCGGTGACGCATGGCTAACGTTGCGGCCCCTAATGAGCAGCCCAAATCATAGCAAGTGCTATTCTGTTGCGCATAGCGTTCAGCCAGATTACCAATCATGTTGATAATAGTGGCATAGCCTGGCACTGAACGTTTAATCATGTCGGGGAACACATTCACAACTGACTCATCAAACTTGAAGGTGTCAACTTGTGCAAGGGGGTTGGCGTAGAGTGTGTCGGTTATAGGCATGTGCTTTTTAAAGTTGATAGTCGTTAAAATTAGAGCGTTAAAAATCAGAAATGTGGTTTGTTAATCATCTTGAGCTAATTGTAACTGGGTTTAATGTGTCTGGGTTGGTTGAGGCGGGAATAATTGTCTCCTGTGCTCTCTTTATGCGGTTTTTAGGCTATTCTCATATTAGCTATCGTTTAACTTTTGGCTAAGAGGCTGTGCTGCTTGCAATGTTATCTTTGTGTAAATCTATGTTTGTTTAGGGATGGCTTCGTATTAAGAAAGTCTTCTTTCTTAATTTAAGAGAAACAGAGTTTATGCCTGATCTGCGTTATGAAAAAATACAGGCGTTGATTGTAGATGATTTCGATAATTTTCGAGTCATGCTTTTCAATATGTTGCAAGAACTTTGGGTACCTAAAATTGATGTGGCCGCATCTGACAAGGAGGCGTTACGCTTTTATTGGTTTACGTTTAAATTTATTACGAGCACTTATTGCGCAACTAAAATTAAACTCACAGCATCAACAAGTTCTTTCGATGATAGAGCAAACACTGGGTTATGTGGCACAAATAATACCGACTACCCATGTACAATATTTTCGTTTTCGTCAATTGGAAGACGCCGTTAAATTTAGTGAGTCAGGAAATTCTCTGCCTCACTAATGTGATTATCAGGTGACTCTATGAAATCCAAAACTATAGACATAGATTTTTCGTTTGTATTGGCGTCAAGTGTGCATGATATGAAGAATTCTCTTGGTATGTTAATGAATACCATTACTGATGTGATGGAAAAATATCCACCGCAAAATGAATCTCATGCTAATTCTTACGCAATACTTGAGTATGAAGCCGTAAGAATTAATAGTGAATTAATTCAGTTGTTATCACTTTATCATTTGGATCATGATCATATTCACGTAAAGGTTGATAAGCATTATGTAATTGATGTTTTAAATGATCAAATTGCACGTAATTATTGTGTGTTGCAAAGCCACAAAATCCAATTAGAGTTGGTTTGTGATGAGTCATTGCAAGGTTATTTTGATGCGGATTTAATTGGCGGCGTAGTGAATAATATTCTGGTTAATTGTGCTCGTTATTGTAAAAATTCTTTGCGCATTGAGGCTTACGAAGAGCATGAGAATTTGTGTATTTCCATTGAAGACGACGGGCCTGGTTATCCTCAAGATATGCTGGATAAGGCTGCTGACACTGAGGTACGAATTGGTTTTGCAGGTGGTAGGCCACATCTTGGTTTGTTGTTTGCACATAAGGTGGCTTTAATGCATCAGTCTAAAACTCGACAGGGCTCTATTCGGTTAAGTAATGGCGGTAAGCTTGGCGGCGGTTGTTTTAGTTTGTATTTACCCTAAGAGCTTATGGATGTTAAAGAATATCAGTGCCTTTATGTACGTTTTAGGTTTATATAGGTACATTAATAAACTCAAAATGAGAGTTTATTGCTTGAAATGGATGATGAGCTATAGCATTATCAGTTTTCAGAAAATCGCTCGGAGTTGTTCATTCTATGTTGAAAATTCGCTATAAAAACAATAAATACAATTCAGTATGGCTGGTTGAACCTATGATCAGTATTGGTCGTTCTGCGACTAATGATCTGGTAATTGATAATCCGGCGGTAGCTGATAGGCACATAGAAGTACATGTTTCTCACGAAACCTTGACTCTTAAGAATTTGGATCCGCTAAAACCCGTTAAAGTAAATACTACGGAAGTTACCGGTGGGTGCACCCTGAAAGAAGATGATGAAATTACCATTGGTGGTGTTTCACTGGTTGTTATTGATCCAAAACGCGAATCAAAGGTTGTCTTGCCTGAGGCTGTTAACGCAACTCAGTTACGTGCGGTGGTATCGAGTGGCTGGGCAATTAAAGCAAATCATGCGGCGCTGGCCAACCGGGTATTTCCACTGAAAGATGTTACGGTTATAGGTCGTGCAACTGAGTGCGATATTAGTTTAACGGCTTCCCATTTGTCTCGCCGCCATGCGCAATTACAAATTGTTGACGGTGCACTCTTTGTAAAAGATCTTGGCTCAGCCAATGGCACTTTTTTAAATGGTAAGCAGGTCATGGAGGCGCGTGTTAAACGAGGGGATGAATTGCGCTTTGACTCACTTATTTTTGGAGTCATGGGGCCCGCTGATGAATTGGCCAAAACTACGGTGCGTAATCCGTCGCCACAGGAAACTGCTGACCAGGTAAAAAATACGGTGCAAGACGCTATGCAAGAATTAGACAAGCCGATATCGTCAGCCTTTGCTAAAAAAGAATCGAGTCATTCTGCAACTAACACTTTTGGTTCTAGAAGAGAGGAGCCAAAAAGTGCTGCGGGTAAATTTGGCTTGCTAGTGCTGGCAATTCTGGCTGTAGTTGTGGTGGTGGTGTTGTTGACAAGACATTAAAAGGGAGGCTCGTTGTGAAAGTTATTTTGTACAGTACTGTTGGTTGCCATCTGTGTGAACTGGCGAAACAGGTTTTGTTGCCGTTAGTGATTCAATACCAATTTCGATTAGTAGAGGTTGATATTGCTAACGATGACGTTTTAGTTTCTCGTTATGGTGTACGTATTCCCGTGTTAGGTTCACCGGCCAGTGAATGCGAATTGAATTGGCCGTTTAGTGTAAAAGATGCAGATATATTTTTTGCAGAGCTAGCTGGTATTTAGTTTAAGAGTTAGCCGGTATTTAGTGTTTGAATAGTCAATATTAGGGCTTGGTATTTTCGTGGAGGCCTAAATCATTCATGGTATTTTCTACCCAGGCAATTGTTGCAATATAAATTTTAGTCAGTTCTTCTGCGCTTATATTATGCTCTTGTAGAAAGTCCCAATCTATTTGGTCCCATTCTCCTTTCTCATAATGTGTTGTAATTTCTAACACTTTTCCTTCATCACCCAGTTGATTAAGAATTGCTTCGTTAATATGTTGGCTGAGTGAAATGCTGCCCAGCAACGTATCGAGGGGTACATCCATAAAAGCATCAAGAGTAGAAAGTAGGCCAACAGTAAAGTAAGAGTCTTGCTTGGCTCTACCGTTTAATTGATTCGCAATCATTTCGCACATGCGTGCGCGCGTAAGCGCAGCCACGCTTAATTCGTGGGGTTTTCCGCCGAGATTTGACATTACTAAAATATTAACCCAATTTCTAATCTTGTTAATGCCCAATAATAAAATGGCTTGTTTGAGAGAATCTACTTTACGTATTACACCAAAAGCAGCAGAGTTTACTAATCGCAAAAGTTTGAAGCTGAGTACTGTGTCGCTTGCAATCATTTTTTCTATTTTTTCCACTTGCACATTAGGGTCATGCAGAGCTGACATCAATTGTAGTACAGATTGTTTGTTGTCTGATATTTTGCGTCCCATCATGATTTGTGGATGTGCTAAAAAATAACCCTGAAATAAATCAAACCCGGCTTTTTTGCAAAACTCTAACATCTCGTAGGTTTCAACTTTTTCTGCTAAAAGCTGAATACCAAACGGCCGCAAATAATTGATATGTTCAAATAATTGCTGCGGGGAAAGTTGCAAAACATCCAGCTTAATAATATCCGCATAAGGAATAAGATGTTGGGTTTCGGGGGTCAAAACAAAATCATCCAGAGCAATAGTATATTGTTGCTCGCGAAGTACTTTTAGTGAATGCAGCATTGAAGCATCAACACGTTGACCTTCCAGTACTTCTATTACAAGTTGTTGACGATCGAAGGGAGGTGGTGATTGTAGTAACTTGCGAGTGAAGTTGATAAAGGCAAGATGTTTGCCAACGACTTTTTCAATCGAAAGTTCGGTGAAGGCGTTTAATAATACTTGTGAGCTAGCGCTATCACCATTCGTAAATGTGGCATGATTTTCGTGGCTGGAGCGACATAATAATTCATAACCAATCACTTTCATTTGGGAATCGAAAATGGGTTGGCGTGCTAGCAGCGGTAGTGAGTCGGACATAATATGGGTGTTTATCCAATTGATATCGTTCAGTGTAGCTCTTGACCGCCATAACTGTTAACAACAACACAATTTTTTGCACCTTATTTAAAACGATTGTTTATAGTCCCTGAGCTGCTTCTTGCAATGTAACAAAGGATTGTTTGTTTCCGGTGCGATATCCATAAATTACAGAATAAAACAAAATATTTTGCACGTAACTACGGGTTTCCTGATAAGGAATAGTTTCAATCCACACGTCATAAGGTAGCTTTTCGCTATTATTTTTAGTGAGCCATTGTCTGACCTTGGTCGGGCCCGCGTTATAAGCGGCAGCGGCCAAAATACGGTTTCCTGAAAAGCTCCCAAGTAATTGATTTAGGTAGCAACTGCCTAAAGTGATATTTTTTTCGGGTAGTAATAAATCCTGATTTTTAAAGCTTAAACCAGATCTTTTCGCTGTTGATTTTGCAGTCGCAGGCATTAATTGCATTAGCCCTAACGCCCCTGTTGGTGATTTCGCATCAGCTTTGAAGGCGCTTTCTTGCCGGGTTATGGCAAAAATAAAGTATTCACTTAACGAGGTTTGGCGCGCAGCATTTTTTACATTTTCGGGATAAACAATAGGAAATCGTACTTGGAGCTCATCCCAAAGTTGTGCATCGCCCATAGTTTGAATTGCTTGCCTATGCCAGCCCCAGCGGTCTGCCAGGCGTCCGGCCGCAACAATTTCTTCGGGAGGCAAATGCCGCATTGTGTGAGTCCATTCGCGATTAGACGCATTTAGGTCACCGATTAAATACAATTCGCGAGCGCGTTGAATGGCCGGGGTAAACTCGACGGTGCTAATGAATTCTTTAGATAATTGCAGAGGCTTATCCACAAGACTGTAGTCTGCGCCAAGTTTATCCGAGGATAAGAAACCATAAAAGCTGCGTGTATTAGCAACATCTGCATAAATTTCACTGGTTTTTTTCCCTTCAACTTCTTTAATGTTCAGCTTGTCCATAATGCGTGCTTGCCAATAGCTCCAGCGCTCGCTTTTTTGGAGATCTGGAGGTAAGCGTAAAATCCAGCGATAGGATTTTTCCCAATCTTGTTTGCGCAAAGCTTCGCGAATTAAGGCTTCGAGTAAGTCGGCATGGCTAAGGTTTGGTGTGGCTGTAACGAGTTGTTCAGCTCTATCGCCCTGGTCTTGTCGTAATAATTGACGGGCGAGTAAATAGTTAATATGAATGATTTCATCTTCGGTAAATCCTACTTTTTTTTCATAATTTTTCCATAGATCATCTGCATCTAGAGCATTCGTTTGTCCGTAGCGCTCAAGGCCCAAGGCAATACTGGCGCGGTCTTCAAATAATAGAGTATTAAACAATTCAGTTTGCAAAATTAAACGCGGTGTTTTTGCAACATTTTGGTACTGCAACGCAAGCGCTTGTTGTGTGGGTACCATTTGTTGTGCGAGGCTGTCGGCTAAACCGATTTCATCTGCCTGTACGGCTTTAGTGTAACGGCTCCAGAGTAACGATGACGTCAGCATTCCGGCTTGCATCCATTCAGTAAATACCGGATCACACGCTTTTGACTGCGGTTTTTCGATATTCCATAAGGGTTCTATATCACTCAGAGCCGTTTTATCACCGGTGGTAAGGCGTGCGCGAATATTGAGGCAAGCAAGCTCAGAGTCGTTCAAGTCGGGGTCGTAAAAATTGCGATAATCGGACCACAGCTCTTGGCTGGCGAGTGTCCGCAACCAACGATGGCGTAATCTTTCACCTAAAAAAGAATCCGGATAGTGCTCAAAAAAAAGCGCTACATCTTTTTTTGGTAGTGACGTAAGTCTATCGCCTAAGGCTTCATATTCCAGGTAGGGCAGCAGCGGGTAATTTTTGAGCCTGGGTAAAATTTGTTCGTAGCGAGTGAACTGCTTTTTATTCAATGCTTTTTGCGCTTCATCGTAATATAAACGTTCCGCTTTACGCGCACTAGAAACAAAATTAATGGGGTTGGTCGAAGCGGATAATTGTTCAGCAATTGCGGAGTTGTTAGAGGCCTGTGCCATAGTGGCTAAGGCATGTGTGCAGCTAAAACAACTTATGAGTAAGCCTAGAGCATATTGCAGTGGTAAGCTAAGCAAAAAGCGAGATTGCATTTCTAAACCTCAAGAAATGGTACAGGTGACCTATAGTGTTCATTATGTCTTTTTTTGGCCAATTTTTCTATGGATTAATAATCTTTTGCTGAAATAGAGCTGAATAGAAGGTGGCTTTTTGAAAGTTTAAGTATCTGCTCAAGTTTGCATTAGTTGTGATCATTCAAGCCGCTATTTTTCTATTTTCACGTAATACTAATTTACGGTAATTGTGAGCAAATTTATTCATTTCTGTTTCACTGCAAAGGGGTGTCTTATGTTGGCTAGTATCGCGGGTTGAATAATTTTTCTGCCAACAACTCGCTAAATCAAGAATGCTATTCTCATCAAGTAACGGCAGGTTATTGCGTTTATAGATCATCCACGCAATGCCGGTAGCGTAACCAAGATTGGTAATTAATTCATGATGAGGAAATTTTAAAAATTGTTGTTGACTTGCGAGTCCTCGCATACGCGATGCAAGTTCCGGATCGGTGACCAAAAACTCATCCCACACCTGAGTGTGCGTAAATTCGGAGATACGATACAAGCCAGCACCTTTGACATCACTGGTGTGAATGATAAAGCCTAATTGTGATTCTTGAGCAGCGGTTCCTAATAGTAAATTCTCTGCAGCGGGGGACCATTCATTCAGTTGTTCCAAGGTGGGGCGGACTACTAACTCTCGTAAATCTTTTGCATAAATACCCATACTAACCTCTAGTTCTCACTCTAAATTTTACTGCTAGCGAGAATGTCTCTTCATGTATAAGTTGTAGCTCTATTTACACATTTTTTCCAGTTTTAGAAATAAAAAATGTTTGCTAACGGACAAGTCTTGAGCTTTTTAGGTTACGCGTCATTTTATTGCCGAATATCGCATGGAAAATATTTAATTACCATTTAACTGTTAACTCGCAATACTTACGCCAACTCTGCAATTGATAGCTATTTATGAGCATTACTTTAATCGCAGGCGAGGGTTAAATTCCCCGTGGTTTGCCACGAAATAGATTTTTAACAAAAATACACCTCGATTCTTGCGGCGAGGTGTTTAATTTTCTAGCCAAAAAAATATTTATGTTTAGCTTGGTTGTTCCATTACAAACAGAAGATTTTTTCTGGTGGTAGAAATTAACATTCAACGAGTCATAAATAACGCTCTTTTGCAATATTAGCAATATTAGCAATGTTATAAATTTTCGTGTTGGTTATACCTATTTAGGCGCTTTAATCTATACTCACTGTTAATGTGTTGTATAGCTGTTAAAGGTCTAGTGTCAATTGAATGGGTGGGCGGCTTAAGTGTTGTGACAATAGCTGTACTTTATTGAAATAATAACGACTAAACTAAGTGGATTACCCCATCAATGAGAGATAAAAAACCATTGTTTTTTCATGGCATCTCATTCCAGTTAGCCAAAATTGGCATTATTTTGGCATTTGTTCTCAGTTTTTTCATGAGCTCTGCTCAGCTATACCTTGATTTAGGTCATGAGCAAAATAAGTTAGAAGATCTTATTGAGCGTGTTATTCAAGTCGCGAAACCACCTGCCGAGCGTTCTGTTGCCACATTGGATGAAGAGTTATCCGATGAAGTGGTTAATGGGTTATTACGCTATGGTTTTATTTATGAAGTAGTCATTGCCGACGAGCAGGGCAATATTCTAGCGCAAGGAAATAGTCAACGAGAAGTCGCTTCTACACGTTGGCTCACACAGAAAATTGCAGAAAGCACCCGCGAATATACTACCGATTTAACCATCCCGGGTTACACCAAAGGTCTTGCTGGTAGTATTCATTTTAAAGTGGATATGGATCTAGCACTGGCAGATTTTTATTCTCGTCAAAAAATTGCCGTATTTACCGGCATATTGCGCAATATGGTTTTGGTATTAATGTTGTTCGTTGTATTTTATTTTACCTTAACTAAACCACTGGTAAAGCTTGCGCGCGAAATCAACAATATTAACCCTGATCATCCCGGGGTCAATCGTTTAACACTTTTACCGTCAAATCGGCGTGATGAATTGGCGCAATTAATTACCAGCTCGAATCATCTATTGGATGTAGTGGAGCTTTCCCTTGCCAAGCGACGTTCGGTTGAGTTGGCGCTGCGTAAAAGTGAAGAGCATTTGCGGCAAATTATCGATCATTTGCCGGTAATGATTGGCGCACGCAATATTGCTGGTTATTATTTGTTTGCCAACAAAGCCCTGGCTGATGAGTTGGGTTTTACGCCTGAACAAATGCGCAATTTACATGTGCGTCAGCTACTTAAAAATTCAGTGTTTGATATAGATACCATGCTGCAAAATGATTACCGTGTTATTCGCGGTAATGAGAAGTTGGATGTTATTGAAGAGCGTTTTATTTCTGTTACTGGCCAACAGCTTTATTTACAAACTCACATAATGCCTTTGGCTTTTTACGATGAAAAAGTAGCACTTATCGTCTCTGTTGATATTACCGAACGTAAAAATGCACAAGCCAAAATGGAATTTATGGCACACCACGATGCGCTGACCGGGTTGCCCAATCGTTTGCAATTGATTGAACGTCTCGAGCACGAATTGCGTCGTGCTGAACGCCATGGTTACTATGGTGCAGTGTTATTTATCGACTTGGATCAATTTAAAACAATTAATGATTCACTGGGTCACCCTGTGGGTGACCGCGTATTACAAGAAGTCGCGACACGGTTGCTAAACACTGTGCGCGATGAAGACTTAGTGGTACGTTTGAGTGGTGACGAATTTGTTGTGGTGTTAACTGTGCTCGATCAAAACATTGAAACGGCAGCCTTGCGTGCAGGTGAAATCAGCGAAAAAATCCGCGTTGTGATTTCGCAACCTTGTATGTACGACAATATGGAGTTACGTGTAACCTGCAGTGTCGGAGTGGTAGTTTATCCCGATAAAAATAATTCAGTGCATGAATTATTACGCTACGCTGATACCGCTATGTATCAAGTAAAAGAAAAAGGTCGCGATGCGATTGAATTTTTTAACGAGGAGATGGCAGAAAAAGTAAGCCGACAATTAGTGATGGAAGGTGATTTACATCGAGCTCTTGATGAGCATCAATTTCAATTATTTTATCAACCTAAAATTGATGTAACAAGCGGCCATATTATCGGTGGTGAAGCTTTGTTGCGTTGGCAGCATCCTACTAAAGGCACCATATCACCGATTGATTTTATTCCAGTACTTGAAACCTCGGGTATGATTATTGATGTTGGTCAGTGGGTGTTAACGGAATCGTGTAAAGCACTGGTGCGGTGGCAAGAAAAAGGATTGTGGCGTGATGGTATGCGCTTAAGTATTAATATTAGCCCGCGTCAATTTCGTCGTAATGCTTTCGTTGATGATGTAGTGCATACCTTGAATATTCACAAAATTCCGCGTAATTCTTTGGATATGGAAGTTACCGAAGGCATAGTAATTCAGCGGGTGGATGATGCCATTACTACCATGACAGTATTGTCTGAATATGGCATCAGTTTTTCACTCGATGATTTTGGTACTGGTTATTCTTCTATCAGTTATTTAAAACGTTTGCCTGTCAGTACATTAAAAATCGATAAATCATTTATTCGCGATATTATTGATGATCGTAATGATCGTGTTTTGGTAGAAACAATTATTACGATGGGACGTTTGTTAGATATGGAGGTGGTTGCTGAAGGTGTTGAAGAGGCTGAGCAGTTGGTTATTTTGCGTAAATTTGGTTGTCATTTATATCAGGGTTATTTATCAAGTCCTGCAGTAAGCATTGATAAGTTTGAAACCTTATTAATCGATGATCATAAAAATAATGTTTAGGATAAACTTTTAATTAGCCGTTGTTTTAAATTAACGGTCGTTTTAAATCAACCATCGTTTAAATTAATGTCCCTTTAAGTAAACAGCCGCCCTAATAAATAAGGCACCACCGTTTCTACTCGCATAATGCGTTTACCCAAATTCACTGTTGTAAATCCGCATTTTTCCAACAAATCAATTTCATAAGGTATAAAGCCACCTTCAGGGCCAATCGCGAGTGTAATAGCATAATTAATTTGTGCAGGGCAGGGCGTGTCAGTGTAGGGGTGTGCAACAAGTGCGGAACTAGTGCCGACTATTTCTTTTAAATTATCTTCTACGAAAGGCTTGAAGCGTTTTATCAGCGACACTTTTGGTAGTACCGTATCGCAGCCCTGTTCTAAACCTAAAAGTAAATGTTCTTGCATAGCATCTTCACTTAACAGTGGCGTTTGCCAATAACTTTTTTCGACGCGATAACTATTGATTAAATAAATATTTTTTACGCCGAGCGTGGCAATCGTTTGCAGTGTACGTTTAAGCATTTTAGGACGCGGTAATGCGAGTACAAGCGTTATAGGTAAAGCGATGGGTGGTGGCTGCGTGAGGGATACTTCTAATTGAATTTCATCAGCAGTGTGAACAACTACCTTGCCTTTACCCGTCATGCCATTTATCAGCCCCACATTTAAATATTCACCCAATGTTACCTGGTGAATATGGGTAATGTGTTGTAAGCGGCGAGCGTCGTGAATACTGACTAGATTGTCGCCAATAAAATCGCTGTTAGAAAATAAAACCAGATTCATAAAAAGAGATGGTGCCCCGGAGACGATTTGAACGTCCGACCTGCCGCTTAGGAGGCGGCCGCTCTATCCAACTGAGCTACCGGAGCAAGGTTCGGTGTTGAATGAGCGCGCATTGTAGGGAGTTTTAAGTGATAAACCAAGAAATAGCGGGAGATTAACGCTAGTTTTAAGTCAATGTTTAAAGAAAGTAGATGCGCCCAACGATTTTATTTAGCTCTGGGTTGTCTGCGGGCGCGCTTTATTTACTTAGGCTTTAACCATCGTGTGTGAGCCACTTTGATTGGTTGTTGCGCCTTTTTGAGTGTAAAGCGATGGCACTGCTACTTGCCCGCGAATAAGATTTAGTAAATGCGTCAAGGTTTGTTTGGAACGGTTAATCATTCGACCATTAATTTCATTGGCTTTCTGACACTCAATGAAATCTGCAGTCAGTGTTTGCCAGCTCGCAATTAATGTATATGTTGATGGGGAACGCAATAGAAGTTGTTCCCAGCCTGCCAAGGTTGTTTCTAAGCCGGCGGCGCGCAGTAGTTGCTCGCGTTGTTTGGCGTTAAATGTGAGGATTTCAAGCAACTGATCTTTTTGCGTAACTATTTCCTGGAGCCCTTCGTGTTTGCGTTGCTCCATCAATTCGCGTTCACGCAAGAGTAGATCTTTCAATTGATTAACTGCAGCCGAGTCCTGAACGTACATATCATGCAAATAGTTGATATTCAGTTCCGAAGTGTTTACTGCTGCGCCATGGCGCGGCTCCGTATTAAAAGGTAGAGACATAGCAACCTCGTAGGGCTGAATAAATCTGGCTGCTGTTGGGGTAGCAGCCGGAATGAATTAGCTTAACAACTCGTCTTGTCTGAGCATATTTTCAGCAATGCGCTCAGGGTTAAACTCAAAGCGGCCTTCAGCAATAGCTTGCTTAATAGACGCTACACGCTCTAAGTTGACATCGGATAGCAGGTTAATTTTGGCCTGTAAGCGCGAAAGGTTTTGCGCTTCTGGGCTGAGTACCACGTTATCTTTACTGCTGGGCACCACAGTTTCAGGTGCCACGGTTTGAGCTTTGGCATTGTTGGCAGTTAATGGTGTTGCATTGCGACTGCGAGCGCTGCCAGACGAATTGATGTTGTTTGTATCTATGACCATGATGTCGTTCCCCAACGATTGCTATGTGTTTGAGAGAGTGATAAAAAATTCCCTCTCCTTGGGTTGTCGGCCAGTTGCCGAAGAACTTTAGTAATCATTTTCAATTTATGGTGGTTAATTCTTCGGGCCTTCATATATCTTCCTGATGCTTATTAAAAAAGAGAAAACTGCTTATAAAATACTTTGAGCTTTTTTATAAAATGCTTTGAACTTTTTTATAAAATGCTTTGAACTTTGCCAGGGCCTAATACTTTAGCGCTGAGGATTCGCGCAGATTGGTTGTTTTTAATCTTAATTTGTTGGCCTATGCGGCCATCGCTAACGGCCGTACCGGTCGTGACTACCCGAATAGTGCCGGCTATTGCTTCTACACTAACGTCATCTCCACGCTTTATGGCTAGCTGGGTATTCAACGCTGAGCTACGAAAAGCATCACCTTTATTGACTGGGTATCTCAACTCTTTGCCAATAATATCTTCGGGTTTACTGCTATAACCTTGACGATATTGGCTCATATCCAATACTTCAACGCCGACATCCTCTGTGCTGATGAGTTCGCCGCGTTGTAAATTACGGCTAGCGACTGCCATAGGGCGGAAAACAATTGCCTGTGCAGGTACTAAAATTGTCCAGCGCGATGTGCCGGGACAAACTACTTGAACATTGATATTGCCACCGTTATTGCTGGGATCTTGCAGGTTCAGTGTCAGTGGTTGGTCGCACTGAGTCAAATGCAAGCGTGAATCTAATGCACCCACTTTTATATCCACTTTAGCCGCGTCAGTATTGCGATATTCAGCCGTTAAGAACTGCGCAATGTTGATGCGTAGTTGTTGGATATTTTCTATTTCCGACTGTGCTTGCACGTTGTCTGGGTTCAAGCCGAATAAAACCAATGCCAAGTTGCCAAGGCTTTTTAGAATGTCTTGACGTATGTTGTTCTCCAAAGAAAAGAAAACTCTATAAAAACTACGAAATTTCATATTTTGTCCTATTCTCATTAAAGTAGGTGTAGAAAGTAGCTATTGATCAACCCGCTACTGACTATCTGTTTAAAGAGTGACGGTTTTCAGGCGCTATGACTGCTGTGAAAGTTGTTACGAAGAATAGAAGCAAAGACTGTGCCGTCTGCCTTTCCTTCTACTTTTCCTTTGTTGTGCGTGGCTAGGTCAACGAACTAAAACGACTATAGAGGTGCTGGCATGGCCGGTGTAATGGATAGCGTCAACCAACGTACACAATTGGTTGGGCAGAATAGATTAGAGCTCTTGCTGTTTCGTCTGGGTGGTCAACAGATGTATGGCATTAATGTTTTTAAGGTTAAAGAAGTTCTGCAATGTCCATCATTAAATGCTATTCCCGGGCGCAATAGGGTTGTGCGTGGCGTGGCCCATATTCGTGGCGGCACCATACCGATTATGGATATGAATTTAGCGATTGGCCGTAAAGAGTTACCGGATATTGAAAGTTGTTTTGTGATTATCACTGAATATAATCGAACTGCGCAGGGCTTTCTCGTACGTTCGGTTGAACGTATTGTTAACATGAATTGGGGCGATATTCATCCGCCACCCAAAGGCGCTGGCAAAGAGCATTATCTTACGGCGGTTACGCAGGTAGATGGCCAGCTAGTAGAAATCATTGATGTAGAAAAAATTCTTGCCGAAGTTTCACCTGCAAAAGAGCAAGTGAGCGTAGGTGTTGTAAGCGAAGGAATTGCGGAAAAAGTAGTACAAAAACATGTATTAATAGTTGACGATTCGACCATAGCACGCAAACAAATTCAACGTGTTGTTGAAGGTATGGGTATCCAGACTACTATCAAAAAAGATGGTCAAGAAGCACTGCATTATCTTTTGGATTTGATTAAGGAAGGAAAAAATCCTTATGAAGAATTGGTCATGATTATCTGCGATATTGAAATGCCAGAAATGGATGGGTACACATTTACCGCTGAAGTACGCAATCATCCTTTGCTTAAAAAATTACACATTATTTTACATACTTCCCTGAGTGGGGTATTCAATGAGGCAATGGTAAGAAAAGTAGGTGCTGATGACTTCTTAGCAAAATTTCATCCGGATGAGTTAGCTAGTCGTGTTAATGATCGTGTATTAGCTATCACGGGTGAAAATTTACTTCCGCCCACAGACGTGTAGCGAGATGTTTTTTGTTTGTCAAAAAATGCTCTCTTCCATGAGCCATGTAGTAATGCTATCGAGCAAATATGACTAATAAAGATCCTAATATTAATGCTAACTTATTTGCTAAATTGGCTGAGCGCGATAATGTTGATCAAGTGGAGTTTGATCATTTCCGGCAGTTTTTAGAGGATGCCTGCGGCATATCTCTGGGTGACAACAAACAATATTTGGTTACTAACCGAATGCGTCGGTTAATGGATGATAATAAAATTACCAGCTTTACAGACTTAATTCGCACACTAAAGTCTGGTAGTAATCGTAAATTAAAAGATGATGTAATTGATGCGATGACCACCAATGAAACTTTTTGGTTTCGTGATGTTTATCCCTATGACTATTTAAAAAATACACTTTTCCCGCAGTTTATGTCTGGTAACAATAAAATGTTAGGCCCGGTGCGTATTTGGTCTGCTGCTTGCTCTTCGGGACAAGAACCTTATTCTATTAGTATGATGGTGGAGGAATATCGCCAAAAAAATATGGGCGCTTTAATGCGACCAATACAAATAGTGGCTACTGATTTATCTGCCACGATATTAGAGCAAGCCCGTAAGGGTGAATACGATAAATTATCAGTCACGCGCGGTCTTTCTAATGAGAGGCTCGAACGTTTTTTTGACAAAACTCAAGATGCAAATTGGCGAATAAAGCCATTGTTACGCGATAGAATTGATTTTCGTCCCATTAACCTAATGGATTCTTATGCTGCATTAGGTAAGTTCGATATAGTGTTTTGTCGCAACGTGCTGATTTATTTTAATGCAGATTTAAAGCGACAAATACTGCAAAAAATTCACGCCTCATTAAAGCCTCAAGGAATTTTATATTTAGGTTCTTCGGAAGGTTTGGCAGGCGCAGCAGATTTATTTGAAATGGTGCGCTGTGATCCTGGCATACTTTACAAAGCACTATAAACTTTTGGTGTAAATATCATTTTTCTTTCTATGTAATCTTCCTTTCTCTGCTATTTCAGAAAATTACTCTTCACTTCATATAACTCTAACGGCAGCCCATCCGGATCCTTAAAAAATGTAAATTTTTTGCCGGTGTATTCGTCTATTCGAATTGGCTCTACCGCTATGCCTTTGCTTTCAAGTTCGTGTTTGGTTTCTGCGACATCCGTTACTGCAAAAGCGAGGTGACGTAAACCGCAGGCTTCTGGTTGCGATGGGCGTGCGGGTGGAGCGGGGAAGGAGAATAGTTCAAGTTGGGTGCCATCGGGTAAGGCTAAATCTAACTTATAGGATTGTCGTTCGGCACGATAGGCTTCCGCTACTACACGCAAACCTAGCGTCACTGCATAAAAATGTTTTGAGCGAACGTAATCGGAACAAATAATTGCGACATGGTGAAGATTGTTAAGTTGCATGCTGGCCTCTACTGGTATGAAAGCATTTGGGTTATGAGAAGTTATCTCCTCTGGGGCTGCCATTTTGCTGTTGTTAGCGGTAAAGCCTTGCCGCTTTGTTTTGCCGCCACTGTTCTTGCCGCTTTTATTGTCTGCTTGTTACATAAAAAAACTAATTAAAACAATGTGTTATATTTTTTCGTGGCCTTGGCACAAGCGTTGCAAATGTTTATTCAACAATGTGATATTGCCAGTCGGCGAAAACCACTAGGTAGCACCAATAGGTAGGCGGCATCAATAGGTAGGCAGCATTAATAGGTAGAAAATTATGTCAATTTCATTCGAGTCAGCATTAGGCATCCATGAATCGGCGTTGCGTGTACGCGGTCAGCGTGCAGCAGTGTTGGCGAGTAATTTGGCGAATATCGATACGCCTAACTACAAAGCACGGGATTTGGATTTTAAACAAATGTTGAATCAAAAAACGAGTGAAATCCCTTATTTCAGTGCGCAAATGACTAATGATCGCCATATCGCTGCGAGTGCGATGTTTGGTGAAGATGCGGATGTGTTGTATCGCACCCCACAACAACCATCAATTGATGGCAACACGGTTGAAGACCAAATTGAGCATGCAGAATACATGAAAAATGCTTTAGCGTTTCAGGCTAGCTTTCAATTTTTAAACAGCAAATTTCAAGGTTTGAGAACAGCCATTCGTGGTGATTAATATTAAAGCGTTGGCGACTCGTTAAAAATGAGTCATTTAATTTTGTAAATGTTTTTACCTTAGCGAGAAAAATCATGGCACTGGGAAATATTTTTGACATAGCAGGCACTGGCATGAACGCACAGAGTTTGCGTTTAAATACTACCGCGAGCAATTTGGCGAATGCGCAATCGGCGAGCTCGAGTGTCGATCAAGTGTACCGTAGTCGTCAGCCAGTTTTTGCTGCTATTCAACGCCAAGCCATGCAGCAATCCTTGAGTGGTGATCGAGCGACTAACGAGGATGAAGCCAATGCTGGCGTGCAAGTATTAGGCATTGTCGAAAGTAATGCGCCGCTAGATCGCCGTTATGAACCTACACACCCAAAGGCCGATAAAGATGGTTATGTTTATTACCCAAATGTGAATGTGGTAGAAGAAATGACGAATATGATGTCTGCATCACGCTCATTTCAAATGAATGTTGAAGTCATGAACTCTGCCAAACAAATGGTGCAACGTGTTCTTACTTTAGGCCAATAGTTTTGTGTGCAACCGTACAAATAAGTAAAACGTTTTTGAAGTAAGGGGAAAAAAATGAGCAATATATCGAACGCAATTTCTAGTACGACGCCGCTAGATCAACTTGATATCGCGAAGAAAAATCCGGTTAAGAAAAAGTCTAATGAGTTGGGACAAGACGCTTTTTTAGAATTAATGATTACGCAAATGAAAAATCAAGACCCACTCAGCCCGCAAAGCAATTCTGAATTTGTTGCTCAGTTAGCACAATTCAGTTCGGTGCAAGGCATTGAAAAATTAAATACAAATTTTAATAGTTTTAGCAGCGGTTTTCAGTCTAATAAAGCACTTCAGGCATCTTCTTTGGTGGGGCGCTCAGTGAGCGTTGAAAGTAAAACAAGTATTTTAGAAGATAAAGGAATTATTTCTGGCAGTGTAAATTTACCTGCAGCAACATCAGAATTAAAAATAAATATTTACAATTCAAGTGGTGCATTAGCGGCGCAAATTCCAGCGGGCGCAGCTTCTGCAGGTGATACAAATTTTCGTTTTGATGGCCACAACATGGAGATTAATGGTGAATTGTTGAGCTGGAATTCTGGCGCAAAAGCGCTGCCGCCAGACACTTATACATTTGCTGTTTTTGCTCAACAAGGTGGTAAGCCACAACAACTAACTACCAATCTTAGTGCCAACGTAAATAGTGTAACGCTCGGCAGTGATGGAAATTTAGTACTGAACTTAGCCGGTGTAGGTTCAGTGGATATGAGCAAAGTGAAACAATTTAATTAGTAGCGAAACGAGTTATGCGTTGCGTTACTAACCACTTAATTAGGAGTAGATCATGTCATTCAATACAGCACTCAGCGGAATACGCGCGGCCGACACTGATTTAAGAGTCACCGGAAATAATATTGCTAACGCAGGCACAATTGGTTTTAAAAGTTCACGCGCTGAGTTTGGTGATGTTTACAGTAGTTCATTGTTGGGAGGTGGACAGGACACCCCCGGAAGTGGAGTAACAACACTAAAATTGCGTCAACAATTTGGTCAAGGTAATTTAAAATTTACGCAAAATACAATGGACTTAGCCGTCAATGGTGCAGGATTTTTTGTGTTGAAAAACAGTGATGGCCGATCTTTTTCGCGCGCGGGTGCTTTTGGTTTAGATAAAGATGGCAATATCGTTAACAGTACCGGTGCAAATCTGCAGGGCTTTTTAGCGGATGCTGCCGGTAATGTGAATGGAATTATCAGCAATTTAAAAGTCGATGTTACGACTCAGGCACCACGTCAAACCACAGGCCTGGACTCCGCGTTTAATTTAGATGCTAACCAAAAAGTGTTGGAGTCTACGGGTTCAAGTTTTGTTTCAAACGGCACTGCAGTAGGTGTTGCAACTCTCGGTGTGAAACCGAGTAGCAATGGCTATGCACCACAAACGTTAACTATAAAAGACCCAAAGGGGGCCGTCGTAAACTACACAAGTACTGCGGGTGCTCCGGCCGCTAAAACGGCCTCAGAACTCAATGCCTTGTCTGGGATTAGTGCAACCGCATCTACCGCAGCCACTGTCTCCGCTGCGGGGTTTAGTAATGCTAATGGAAATCTGGTTTTAAATGGCGTTACCCTTAGTGCCACAACACTTGCGGGTTTACAAACGCAAATTAACGCTTTATCTACCTCTACTTTGGCTGGCGTCAGCGCGGTGGTTAACGGCGCCGGTGATTTGGACATAGTCTCTAAAGTGGGTGGCGATTTAAATTTTTCATTCGCTGGCCCAAGCGCCGCCGGCAACTTAAGCGTGACCGGCAGTAGCTCCGGAGCTCAAACGGTAAGTAATTTAACGGATGCTGCCGTTGTCGGTGGAACCTTGAATGTCATTATGGATTCTGGTTTTGCGATTACCAGCAGCACTCCGGCCTCGGGCAATTTATTTGCGCCTATCACGCCCGCGAGCTTTACTGCCGTAACTGTTAATCCGTTTAACCCTACAGATTCCAAAACTTATAACCATGCAACTTCGGCTTCGGTTTACGATAGTTTGGGTAATTCTCACGTTATGCGCTCTTATTTTGTAAAACAAAATTACGACGTAAATGACCCAACCACCACGCCAAATCACTGGAAAGTCTATGTACAAATTGACGGTCAAAACGTGGGTGACCCAGATCCTAGCTTACCTTCACCGGCTAACACCTTACCTACAATGGCCGTTAAAAATGTTTACTTCTCGCCAGATGGTACGTTGAATGCGGCGTTAACCGACAAAATGCTCATTTCGAATTGGACTCCACTAGATTCGCTCGGCAAACCGCTCGGTGCCTTAGCACCACTCAATGTATTGCAAGGTGGTAGCACACCCGTGGTAGAACCTCCTGCAAGTTCAAACTTTGCGATTGATATGGGCGGCTCCACTCAGTTCGGTAGTGCTTTTGCGGTGGAAAACCTCAACCAGAATGGTTACGCGACAGGTCGTTTAGCAGGTTTGGATGTGGACAGTAAAGGCATTCTGTTTGCTCGTTTCACTAATGGCGAAGCGCAAACACTCGGTCAAGTAGCCTTGGCTAAATTCAATAATATTGAGGGCTTGAAACCTATCGGCGACACCATGTGGGCGCAAACCTTTGAAACTGGCGACGCGGTTATAGGTGCGCCTGGCTCATCGTCTCTTGGTGCAATTACTTCCGGAGCTTTGGAAGAATCCAATGTTGATCTTTCCGCCGAGTTGGTAAACCTGATTATTGCGCAACGCAATTATCAGGCGAACGCAAAAACAATTGAGACTGCTAATGCGACAACTCAAACCATTATTAACTTGAGGTAATCGCAGAGGATTGAACTTGTCATTGAAATTGTAGTATTGCGAAGTATTAGCGCCCTAAATAATCGGCGGCTTAACCTCACCCAAGCGGCAAACAGCGGAAGTTGTTTGCCGCTAGCTATTTCTGCACCGCTCACCACCACTAGCATCCTTCTATTTAATCTTTTTGTTTCAAAGGCTTAGCGCTAGCAGGTAAACCGGCGAACGGCCGTAAGCAACTTGGCACCCGTCTTGCAAAACCTCTCATAACGGCAACACTGCCAAAAAACTAGCGGCCTCACTCCAGGAGTAAGCATTGTGGACAGAGCCATTTATATCGCCATGACCGGCGCCAAAAATAACATGATGTCGCAGACTAGCCACGCCAACAACATGGCGAACATCAGCACGAATGGCTTCAAAGCAGATTTTGAACAGTCGCGCAGCATGGGCGTTTACTACGGTGAAGGCCAACCAACACGCGCATACGCGCTCACTGAATCTCCCTCAGCCGATTTTGATTCTGGCCCCATGATGGCTACCGGTAATCCGCTCGACATGGCGATTAATGGCAATGGTTTTATTGCCGTGCAAGCACCCGATGGTAGCGAGGCTTACACGCGTGCAGGCAATCTCAGTATTGATGCATCGGGCACCTTGCGCACCGCGAATGGATTAGCCGTGCTTGGCAACTCAGGGCCTATTAATTTCCCCCCGTTGGACAAAATAGAAATAGGGTCCGATGGCACCATCTCCATTATTGCATTGGGGCAGGGTGCGGAAACCATGGTGGATTCCAATCGGCTTAAATTAGTTAATCCGGATTTAAAAAATATTGAAAAAGGTGCAGATGGTTTGTTTCGTCAGCGCGATGGTTTAACGGCAGAAGTTTCAGCAAATGTACGTGTTGCGGGTGGCATGTTAGAAGGCAGCAATGTAAATGCGATGAGCGAATTCACGCAAATTTTAACGCTCGCACGCCAGTACGAAATGCAAGTGAAATTAATGAAAACGGCAGATGAAAATGCAGCGGCATCTGCACAACTTTTACAAATGTCTTAGTGGTACAGCTGTCTTAATGATTTTATTTGTAAAAAATTTAATTGAGTTAACACTCGCGAGGAAAGCAAAATGATTTCTGCACTCTATGTCAGTAAAACCGGATTAGCGGCGCAAGACAAACAGTTATCGACCATTTCAAACAACTTGGCGAACACCGGCACCGTAGGTTTTAAACGTGATCGCGCCATGTTTGAAGATTTACTGTATCAAGTGCAACGTCAGCCAGGTGCTAAAGAAACACAAGATTCGCAATTGCCTTCAGGTTTGCAATTGGGAACAGGTACTCGCGTAGTAGCTACGCAAAAACAATTTAGTCAGGGTAATTTACAAGTGACTGAACAGCCCCTTGATGTGGCCATTAACGGCCGGGGATTTCTGCAAGTATTACAAGCGGATGGCACCATCGCTTACACCCGCAATGGGCAGTTGCAATTAAACAGTGAAGGTCAAGTGGTGAATAACGATGGCTTAGTGTTAGAGCCCGCAATCACAGTTCCGCAGGGCGCTAGCAAAATTACGATAGGTAAAGATGGAACCGTAAACGCTTACACCGTGGGTCAAGTCACTCCACAACAATTAGGCAATATCACTCTCGCAGATTTTGTAAACCCTGCAGGCTTGCAAGCCATCGGCGGAAATTTATTTGTCGAAAGCGTCGCGAGTGGCAACGCGCAACAAGGTGCTCCGGGCGAAAATGGTATGGGCGCATTGTTGCAAGGAAATTTGGAAAGTTCCAACGTGGATATTGTAGAAGAAATGGTAAACATGATCACTACTCAACGTGCTTATGAAATGAATTCAAAAGTAGTATCAACGGCTGACCAAATGTTGCAATACATTTCGCAAAATCTTTAACCGCTGAGTAAAAAAATTATGCGCCTGCTATCAGATCGTCAAACCTGTAACCGCATCAGTCGCAACCTATTTGTGTTTGCGCTGAACGCGCTGTTGGCTGGCTGCATGCTAAATGATAAACCACAAGCGGGTGATCCATATTACGCACCCACCATTTCGACAGCGCAAGCCATGCCACAACGTACCGACGGCTCGCTCTATCAAGATTCATATGGTTTAACTTTATTTGGTGATCGCAAAGCACATTTTGTGGGTGACATTATTACCATTACCTTAAGCGAAAAAACAGTATCTACAAAGTCATCCAAAGTTGATGTGAGTAAAGATGATGCCGTTAACTTCAACAGCGGTGCAAATACATTATTAGGCACTAATCCTTCGCTGAAAGGTTTAACTCTGGCAACGAGTATTGCTCAGAAAAGAAAATTTGCCGGTGCCGGTGGTGCGGATCAAAGTAATAGTTTAAGCGGCAATATTACTGTCACTGTGGCTGAAATTTTACCAAATGGTAATTTAGTGGTACGCGGTGAAAAATGGATGACCTTAAATAGTGGGGATGAATTTATTCGCATCAGCGGCATAGTGCGCCCTGACGATATAGCTACTGACAACACTGTAGTGTCAACACGTTTAGCAAATGCAAAAATTTCTTACAGCGGTAAAGGTGCTTTGGCTGATTCTCAATCGATGGGTTGGTTGTCGCGATTTTTTAGCAGTGATTTGTGGCCATTTTAATGCATAGGCGTTTATGTGAGCTCACTTAATGAGTAATACATTATGAAAATTACACGTGGCTTAATGATCTTTTTGTTGTTGCATTTGTCATTCAATGTACAAGCAGAACGCATTAAAGATTTAACCAGTGTTGCTGGTGTGCGCGCTAATCAGTTAGTGGGTTATGGTTTAGTGGTGGGTTTGGATGGCACTGGTGACCAAACCACACAATCACCTTTTACCACGCAATCTTTTAATTCCATGTTAAAACAATTTGGCATTGCGGTACCCGAAGGTGCGCGTATGCAAATGAAAAATGTAGCAGCCGTGATGATTCAGGCAGAGCTTCCAGCGTTTGCAAAACCTGGCCAAACTTTAGATGTAACCGTATCCTCCATTAGTAATGCAAAAAGTTTACGCGGTGGAAGTTTATTAGTTGCCCCGTTAAAAGGGCTGGATGGAAAAGTTTATGCAGTTGCGCAGGGTAATTTAATTGTTGGAGGCTTTGGCGCACAAGGTGCAGATGGCTCGAGCATTAAAGTGAATATTCCCAGCGCGGGTAGAATTCCAAGCGGCGCCATTATTGAACGCATGGTAGAAAATAATTTTGCCGGTGGTCAACCTATTGTGTTTAATTTAAATCGTGCGGACTTCACGACTGCAAATCAATTAGCAAAAAGTATTAATGCATTGTTGGGGCCCGATGTTGCGCGGCCATTGGATGCAGTTTCAATTGTGGTTGATTCACCACAAAATCCCGCACAGCGGGTTGACTTTATTGCGATGCTTGAAAATCTTGAAGTGGTTCCCGGTGAAGAAGCCGCGAAAGTTATTATTAATTCACGCACAGGTACCATCGTAGTGGGTAAAAATGTTCGCGTTTCTCCTGTTGCAATTACTCACGGTAGTTTAACTGTTACGGTTGCAGAAAGTTTAACCGTAAGCCAGCCCAATGCTTTTGGCAAAGGTGAAACTGTGATTGTCCCTAGCAGTAATGTACAGGCTGCAGAAAAAGTAAACCCTATGTTTAAGTTTGCACCGGGTGCAACACTCGATGACATAGTGCGCGCAGTTAATAATGTTGGTGCATCACCCAGTGATTTAATGGCGATATTGGAAGCTTTAAAACAATCCGGTGCACTAAAAGCAGAATTGGTGGTGATCTAATGTTACCTATTGATGGCAATTCACTCACATCGACGATGCCTTCAGTTTCGTCAATGACATCAACATTAAAAGATGCCGTCGTAAAAGATGCTGTTGTAAAAGACAATTATCTTGACCAAAACTCCCTGAATGTAGTGAAAACCATGGGGCGCAAGAATGACCCTCAGGCATTAAAAGAAATTGCAAAAAAGTTTGAAGGTATGTTCGTACAACAAATGTTGAAAGCTATGCGCGATGCCAATGAAGTTTTTGCCGAAGGCGACATGTTTTCCAGTGATGAAGTTAAATTTCATCAGGAAATGCTAGATCAACAAATGGTTATTAATTTAACCAGTGGTAAAGGTATAGGCTTGGCGACAAACATGTATCAACAAATGCAGGCGATGTACGGGAAAAAATCCCCGATAGAATTAAATGATCATAAAACCATTGCGCCAACTATTGTGCCAGGCATCAAACCCATGGCAAATAATCTCAATGCTACAGAACCACCGGCATTAATTTCTCGGGCAAGCATTAAAGCTGCAGGTGTGAAAACATCCGTTGCGCAAACGCCAGAAGATTTTATTGCCGCACTAAAACCCTTCGCTGAAAAAGCAGCTGCTGAATTAAATGTCAATAGCGATGTACTTTTGGCACAAGCTGCACTTGAAACAGGTTGGGGAAAACATGTCATTCACGATCCCCAGGGTAATAATACGTTTAATATTTTTAATATTAAGAAAAGTAATTCCTGGGAAGGAAAAAGCGTGGCGGTGCAATCCCTGGAATATAAACAAGGCATTGCACAAAAAGAGCAGTCCGAGTTTCGCCAATACGATAATTACTTGCAGAGTTTTTCAGATTATGTGGATGTTATGAAAACAAACCCACGCTATCAACACGCACTTGGTTCTGGCAATAGTTCTGCAAATTATGCTGATGCTTTGCAAGCGGCGGGTTATGCGACTGACCCTGAGTATGCTGCAAAAATTAAAAATTTGTTAATGAACGATGCAATTCATTCGACGGTAAGTACTGACGCAGTTATTGAATCTTCTGCTGAGTTGTCGTTGGCTGATATTTCTACTGTAAAACAGGGTTAGGAGATAAATTATGGCAGGTGTCCTTTCAAATGCCATCTCGGGCTTGCAGGCCAGTCAAATAGGCTTGCGTACCGCGGGTAATAATATATCCAACGCAAATACCGTGGGTTATAGCCGCCAAAATGTAAATTTTGATACGCGACCAGAGCAGTATTACGGCAGTGCCGGCTTTTTAGGTAGTGGCGTGAATGTTGAATCGGTTAAGCGTGTAGTGAATGAATTTGTTACCACCCAATTACGCTTAGATTCTTCTACTTTCAATCAGCTGGATAAATACAATACGAATATTGGTAAAATTGATAAATTGTTTTCTGATGCTAACACGGGTTTGATTGGTAGTTTACAAACATTTTTTGCCGGTTTACAAAATGGTGCGAGTGACCCAGCTTCGTTGCCTGCGCGACAGTTAGTGGTTGCGCAAACAGAAAGCCTTACTACCCGGTTTAATGATTTATATGAGCGCTTAAGCGGTGTAGAAAAAGGTGTGAATGATGAAATTACTACTGTTACCGGGCAGTTAAATACGTTAGCAAAATCGGTTGCGAATTTAAATCAAGCGATAGCGTCGCAGCGAGCTTCAGGCGCCGAACCGAATAGTTTGCTGGATGAGCGCGAAGAAGCATTACGTAAATTATCAGAAATGGTTTCGGTGCAATTAGTTCAGCAAGATAGCGGCGACATTAATGTTTTTGTTGGCAATGGCGAGCCTATCGTTATTGGCGCTACCGCCAGTAAATTTGAAGCGCGTGCAGGTGGAAAAATTTATTTACCAAACAATATTAACTCATCCGAAATTACTGGCGAAATTAGTGGTGGGCAGTTAGGTGGATTATTGCGTTTTAAAAGTGAAGTATTAGAGCCATCATTTAATCAGTTTGGTCGTGTCGCCATTGTAATGAGCGATTCATTTAACAAAATACAATCGCAAGGTTTAGATTTACAGGGCAATTACGGCACTGATATTTTTTCAGACACGAATGATGCTTCTGTAGTATACCAACGTGTCCTGCACGGCACTAACGCGTTGCCGGATGATCGCCAGATTTATGTCACTATTGAAGATGCCAATAAAATAACGACGAGTAATTATAAATTCGTCATAACGCCCAACACATCCAACTACACCATTACACGTGTGTCTGACGATACCATGGTTGATCAAGGTGTGTTGTCGGGTGCTTATCCCACTGAAATAAAATTCGATGGCGTAAGCGTGCATTTACAAAGTGGATCTTTTCAAGGTGGTGATACTTTTACTATTCAGCCGACGCGAACCGCAGCACGTGATATTCAAGCAATGCTTACGCAACCTGAAAAATTAGCGTTTGCAGCACCCATACGTACAGCAACTGCAACAGGAAATCTTGGCTTAGGTGTCATTAGCTCGGGTGAAATTTTAAGTTTACTAGATGCCAATAATAATTTATTGCCAACGTTTGCAGTGGCCGGAAAAATGTCGCCGCCCGTTGTGATTCGTTTTACATCAGATACTACTTATGAAGTTTTGGATAATTCTGACCCGGCGCGCCCCGTGCCATTAAACCCACGGATGAGTGAGCAAATATTTATTCCCAATCGCACTAATGCAATTTTTGCAACCGACAAAGGTGAAACAAGCGTGATTGGTAATGGCGCTATTATTGGTTTGCCCGCTGGGCGCCCGCCAGTGACTTTATTTCCGGCGAACCCTATGCAGTTAAATGGTTACCCAGTTGAGGCTTACACATTTACCACGACAAATCCCACCACGGGAAATGTTTCTACGCAAACCATGTCGACTTTTGCAAATGCATCCGCGGCACAAACTGCTGCACAAATTAGTAATATTACGGGTGTGAGTGCGCATGCATTTACAACGGCGACAATTGGTAACGTGAATATTACGCCGGCGGCATTTGCATCACCTTTACAACTTAGCGTAAACGGTCAAGATTTATTAACGTACACCGCAGGTGTTTTAGATTCCACCGTGCCTAACCCCAATGTGAGCCAAACAGCATTTAATGATTACCTTGCTACGCAAATTAATGCCAATGCAAATTTAAAAGCGTTAGGAATTCGTGCGCAAAGTGGTAGTAATGCAATAACCGGTGCGTCTGAATTACATCTTGTCGCGGCATCGGGTGTTAATTTAGATATTCGTTTTTCAGCCACCAATGCATCGGTAAATAATATAACGGTGAACGATGGTTCTGGTAATCCGAATGTTCAACTGGATGGCGTTAACACGGGCTTAAATGAGCAAAGCGCAACAACTGTGGGCGGCAAAATTGATATTACTTTAGCAAACGGCGTGGTCATGACAACTGCACCGGCAGTCAGCCAAATAGTGGGTGATTCTACTGCGGTAAATTTTGCACAGAGTTCGTACACGGGTTATCAAGTGACTATTTCCGGTCAACCAAAAGCGGGTGATATTTTTAACGTAAATTTTAACACCAATTCTAAAAATGATAATCGCAATGCTTTGGCTTTAGCGAATTTAGAAACTGCCGCCACTATGGAAAACGGTTCACAAAGTTTCGGTCAAGGTTACAATCATTTAGTGGATGATCTTGGCACTAAAAGTAATTTGTCAAAAATAAATACGGATGCCAGTAAAAGTTTATTAGAACAAACAAAAGCATTACGCGATGGTGTGTCAGGGGTAAATCTTGATGAAGAAGCCGCAAATTTAATTTTGTTTCAGCAAATGTATACCGCAAATGCTCGTGTTATTACGGTAGCAAAAGATTTGTTTGACACATTAGTAAGATCATTAGGTTAACGCTCAAACATTCAGCGCAGCAGTTAAAAAGTTTTTTGGAGAATCATCATGCGAATTTCTACTTCACAAATATATAGCATTGCCGACATTGGCATGCGCGATGCCCAAGTTGCGGTAGAGAAAACACACGAACAACTTTCGTCGGGTAAACGCCTTTTATCGCCGGCAGATGATCCCGTAGCAGCAACCAGTATTTTATCGCTTAACCAGGAACTTTCGCGGACGGCACAATTTAAAAAAAATATTGATATAGCCAGTAGTGATTTAGATTTAGAAGAAACATCGCTGAAATCAGTAGATAGCATAGTGCAGCGGTTGCGCGAAATTGCTGTGTCTGCTGGTAATACGGCGGTGCTAACACCCGCTGATTATAAAGCGATGGCCTCTGAGGTGGATAGCCGGCTAGATGAGTTGGTTAATTTACAAAACACGCGCAATGCGTCAGGCCAATATATTTTTGCGGGTTATCAAAGTGGAACGGCGCCGTTTGTAAATGATGGCGGCGGAAATTTTTCGTACCACGGCGATGAAGGACACTTGCGTTTGCAAGCATCTGCAACGGTTACCGTGGCGGTAAGTGATTCTGGTAAGCGTGTATTTGTGGATATTCCTAGCAGCCATAATACTTTTAATTCTTCGGCGAGCTCTGCGAATCTTGCAATGCCGCCTGCTACAATTACCGTGGGTGAGGTAGTTGATCAGGATGCTTACGATAAATTTTATCCGCAAGATATGCAGATTACGTTTAATCAAGACACTGCGGTAATTCCTTCTGCACAAAATTACACTATCACCGAGCGCACTACCGGGAAAATATTAGCTGCAAATCAATTGTATATTTCCGGTCAGGATATTCAATTTAATGGCACAAAATTTTCTATTTTTGGTACGCCTAGTTCTGCAACCCTAACAACACCTGGCGATAGTTTTTTTATTGACTCAACGGATAAGCAAAGTTTGCTAACATCCGTTACACGTTTTAGCAATGCGCTTAAAACCGTTAAAAATACCGAAATAAGTAAAACGGATTTCGCCAAAATTGTAGCTAAGACGTTAACGAATTTTAGCAATACAATCGACCAGGTTGGCTCTGTAACCAGTGAAGTTGGTGCGCGGCAGAATATGTTAGAAAGCACCAAAAATTTACATGCAGATACAGAATTGTATGGTAAAACAGTATTGTCACAATTACAGGATCTGGATTTCGCTGAAGCGTCAACTCGTTTGCAAATACAGACGATGGTGTTGAGCGCTTCACAGCAAAGTTTTGTAAAAATTAGTGATCTAAGTTTATTTAAATATTTGTAGTATTCACTTTTAACCATTCAACACTTTTAGCCAGACGCCTATTCATGTACATTAAGGCATCCATGCGGTTTTATACACGGATGACGATGAGGTAAATTATCATGACCCCCGAAAATCTATTACAACCCCTAAACCAATTATTAACACAAGCACAAGCGCTAATGATTCTTGCACAGGCGGAAGCCTGGGATGAAATGCAGTCTGAGATTGTGGACTATCAACAACGCATGGCGGTCTTGGCGGATGCAACTTATTTGCTGGCGCTAAAAGATGCAAACTTAACGGCCGAAGCGCAAGCATTAATTTTACAGATTCAAGAGTTCAATCAACAACTTGATGGAAATGCTGAGCAAGTGCACACCAATATCGCGTCAGAATTACGACAAATTATCCAAGCTGATAAAGCGTTGGATGCCTATCGCCGATAATTTGGCTATTTAATATTGTAATTTATCGCCTTATTACTTTCTGCAATACAAAAATCAAAACACCGCCATAAATGTTTTAAGTTTCAACTAAAAATCTCCTCAAGCTCTTCAAGAGTCGGACGATAACCTTTACAGAAGTGCTGATAGTGCTTTGTTCAGGCTTCATCAACCCACTCACTACAGCACTATTTCTGTAGTTAGAAATAACCACTTGGAGATACATCATGTCATTAGTCATCAACACAAACGTGGCTTCACTAAATTCTCAACGTCAATTAAGCGGTTCAGGCATGGCACTTGATCGTGCAACTGAACGTTTATCATCAGGTCAACGTGTTAACTCCGCAAAAGACGATGCGGCAGGTTTAGCAATTGCTAACCGTATGACGTCTCAAGTTCGCGGTCTTGATCAAGCAGTGCGGAATGCGAATGACGGTGTGTCACTCATTCAAACTGCTGAGGGTGCGTTACAAGAATCTACTAACATTTTGCAACGTATGCGTGAACT
>JANYIO010000286.1 GCA_025362015.1 Gammaproteobacteria bacterium
CAACAATATATAGATATTGCGATCTAACATATTAGTAAATACACAGAGAAATTTATGAAACAAGAAACACAAGAATTAACTGCCAGCTTCACGCTTTACCAAAAAATGGTGATGCTGGTGCTGGCATTACTACAATTTGTAGTAATTTTAGATTTTATGATTATCGCACCGATTGGCGATGTGCTTATGAAAACATTAAATATCAGCACCGAACAATTTGGATTAGTGGTTTCATCTTACGCATTCAGCGCAGCAATTTCTGGTGTTGCGGTTGCAGGCTTTGCCGATAGATATGATCGCAAAAAGATGCTGTTGGTTTTCGTGCTCGGTTTTGTCGCGGGTACTTTGTTCTGCGGGTTATCGAATACTTACGTTGAACTTTTAGCATCCAGAATTATTACCGGTATTTTTGCAGGCGTTACCAGCTCCACACTCTTAGCTATTATTGCAGATGTATTTGCCGCAAAAATGCGTGGGCGCGTAATGGGTATAGTGCAAATGGGTTTTGGGTTGAGCCAGGTGCTCGGTATTCCGCTCGGCATTTTTATTGCGGCGCGCTTTAATTGGCACAGCACATTTATGTTTATTGTGGTCTTGGCGGCGCTGATCTTGTTGGCGATTGCGTTTGTGTTTAAACCCATTAACGAACATTTAAAAAATCAGCGCGATAAAAATGCATTTGTGCATTTGTGGCACACCGTTAAAAACAAGCAATATCAAACGGGTTTTATGGCGACCGCTTTTCTCACCATTGATGTGTTTATGTTGATGCCTTTTAGCTCCATCTTTCTCGTCAACAACGTACATATCACCAACGAACAATTGTCGATTGTATTTTTATGTACCGGTTTATCGTCACTGGTGATGATGCCGCTGATTGGTAAATTGAGCGATAAAGTTGACCGCTTCCGTATCTTTATGTTTGCCTCTGTGGCGTCTGCCGTCATGGTGGTTTTGTATACGCATCTATCGGTAATGCCGCTGTGGTTTGTGGTTATTTTTAATATGGTTTTATTTGCCACCATCATGAGCAGAATGTCGCCCGCCATGGCGTTAAATTCCATGGTAGCCAAACCTGAAGATCGTGGTGCTTACATGAGTATTTCTGCCTCGCTGCAACAAACCGCAGGTGGCTTGAGTTCGGTGCTGGCGGGCGTGATTGTGCATCAGTCATCTGAAACCAGCCCCATAGAACACTATGACGTTTTAGGCTACATCGCCGTCGCGGTATTTCTGTTCTGTGTTTATTTAGTTCGCAGAGTGGATTTGAGTCTAAAACAGCGAGCGGCGCAATAAGTGTCCACTTGTTAATCACTATTACATGAGGAGTTTCGCATGTTTACAGCGCGTGATAACAATTGTGAAAACACATATCTTCAGGTTTTTATTGAGGTATTGTTTATTCTGGGCTTATTGCTAATGGCCACTCCATTAGTGGTGTTGGCGGGCGCGAATTAGCGTCAGCCCAGGCTATTCAGACTGCTACCACACTTCCTCAAGCCATAAGCAACCCTAATCTAGGCGCTGCAGCTACTAATCAGCGCCAAACCTCAACTTTCCTGCCTCACGGTGGGAGCCTGAGCCTCCTCGGTCCTATGAGATGCCTTTTCTCAAGATGCTTGACATACTTTTCATTGTTAATGATAATCAATATCATTAGAGATATGTTTACTTTGGTTAATTTTAGTCATTTGCTGGCTTGAAGTCTTTGAGGTTTGCTAAGGCCAACATCCAAGGAAAACGCTACAGAGCCATGTGTCATGGCTCAAAACATTGTCTGTAGAAGTTGATACTCATGAAAAAAATGACCTTTTTTACCGTTGTTTCCGCGTTGCTTGCAAGTACTCAAGTACAAGCCCACGCCGATATGGAATGTACCGATAAGCCAAAAACTCAGTGGATGCATCCGCTGGAGATTCAAAAAAAGATCGTAAATGAATATGGTTTCGCCATTAAAAAATTTCAGGAAGCAGGTACCTGCTATGAAATTTACGGCTGGGGTTTAAGCAAAGACGGCAAAAAATTCGAAGAGATTGAGGTTTACTTTAATCCGGTCACTGGCGAAATTGTGAAAAAGAAAATTAAAGATTAATACATTTTAAACGCCTGAAATGCTCGATGAGTAGTTCGGCGTTTAGCACTAACACACACTTTAAAATTAGGTATGTATTAATCTT
>JANYIO010000312.1 GCA_025362015.1 Gammaproteobacteria bacterium
TTCCCATCTACCACGGCGAAAGTTCCGTCGCCGCCGTAAAGGTGGTCTGAACCTGCGCCGCCATCGAGGGTGTCGCTACCCATGCCGCCATACAGAAAATCATAACCGTCGCCGCCGGTTAGGGTATCTACGCCGGCATTACCAAATAAAATATCATTACCTTCACCACCATCGAGTGTGTCATCCAGTGCAGCACCAATTAAAAAATCATCTCCTTTGCCGCCACTGAGTGAATTATTTTTAGTGTTGTCGGTAGCGATTAATAAATCGTTTTTAATTTTTCCGGTAATGATGCCATTGGTATCCAAACCTAAATTTACATCGCCATCAAATGCGAAATTTTTGCCTTGCAGTGTTGTGTTGCCACCATCGATATAGTGATCGATTAATTGTGCAGAGATGGGTTTGAAAATTTGAACCCACGATTTTACTTGTAGGCTAACCCCCGCTATTTTATCGACATCGCCTTGAGCCAAATTAAAACCAGCTGCGTATTGTTTTTCATAGGCAAGCATGTGCGCTAAATTATTGGGATAATGATTCGCATCATTTGGATAAGCATCCTGACTGAAAAAAGCAATTACATTTGTTGCAATAGTATTTAGATCGGTCGATGAAGGATTTTTAGGGTACAAATTAAATAATTCAGATTCTATGAAACGACGTTTTGCGATGCCATTACTATGATCGCCATTTGAAGCATAACGAATTTCGTACCACGCTCTTATTCTATTGCCATCACCCAGTGCAGTACCTAAGGCATTGCCTAACAATAAACCCGGATTGTTGTAAGCCAGTGACACCAGCGCCAAGCGCTCGGTGGAGTAAGTCATATTGGTGATTTTATTAACAGCATCGGCAGTGCCGTCATTAACGCTATTAGAATTTAAAAACGTGCTGAGAATTTGTTCGTAAGTAGGGGCAAGTGCATTAAAGGTGTCTTTAATTTTATCGATAGCAGTTTGGCTATCAATATCTTTAAATTCAAAGGTGGTTTTTGAAGTGGTGTATTCCACCATGAGCGCATTGAGTTGGCTTTGTATTGTAGGTTCATCGGTTTTTGTATAGGTACTGTTGGTGATTAGCTTGATTGCAGCGATAAGGCCAGCTTCATTTTTGCCAGCTTTATAGTCATTTCCTGTTAGCTTAAAACCTTCCTGAAGAATTTTAGTTAATACATTATCTACTCGTAAATTGAAACCGACACCTGTACTCACAATGCCATTGCTATCCACATAAATCGCGGGATCTTCATGACCACTCTGCTCAAGCTGCTTGATAATTTCATAGCGCTGCGCTAAATATTCTTGCTGGGTGAGGGTGTGTAAAGCTCCGAGTGTCATGGTAATTCTCCTGATGTAAATTTAATAAATGGGGTTAGGCAGTTTCAATTCAAATACATTTCACAGATGCGAAATTTTTTAACATCAACCACAGAAAAATCTATATATGCTTTTTTAGTATTGTTTGTAAATTTTACCTTCGGTGAAAGTGTCTCCATAACCACAAAGAGCCATAGTGCCGCACTGCTCGTCCTGTCGCTCAATAGCTAATGTTTCGGATTCAAATTTAAATGTAAGCGTACAGATACCTTCACCAAAATTTGCTTTTCCAGAACCAATTAGAAACTCACCTTTAATTTTAGCAATGCCAGACAACATACATCCATGACCACCTGGCTTTCTTGTCTTGACTGTAAAAAAAACGCTTTCATTATCTCTTTTTGCAATGTCAATATTACTCCATGAAAGCTCAATGCACCTCCATCCTGTTTTTTCTTCAGCCACGTCTAAACATGCTTCAGCTCGATATTTACCAAAATAAAAATTTGGGATTTTTGGCGATAATTGACTTGATGTGGAGCTGGTTTGTGTCGATGTGTTAGTTGTTGTGGCCGCAGGTGAAACAGTTAGTTCTTGAATGCGTATTTGATAGGCTTTCACCAAACAATCCGCATCTGTGCAGACATTGCGCTTTTGCTTCAACCAATCACGCTGCTGGGTTTTGAATGCATCTTTATCGGCTGCCGTTTCGCTCGCCGCTTTGTAAGCCGTCCCAAGCTGAGCATCTAATGCAGAAACTTTTTCATCCGAACAAATAAGCTTTTCAGTAGCAGTACTGGCCTTGGCACAATCAAAACTGGCAGCGCAACTCAGTTGTGCGCAAAAGGCTAACAGCAGTACAGATAGGTAGATTTTTTTCATA
>JANYIO010000063.1 GCA_025362015.1 Gammaproteobacteria bacterium
AGAGCATGTTCGCGACCGCCGCTGCCGATAACCAATATATTCATAATGCACCCCACACAAACGAATGACGAAAACTTTTAATGATGACAGTTTTTAATGGTGACAGCTTTTTTGCAACCATTGTTTTAATGGCGAAAGTGACGCATACCGGTGAACACCATCGCAATGCCGTGTTCATTAGCTGCGGAAATAACTTCTTCATCACGCATTGATCCACCAGGTTGAATTACCGCGGTAACTCCTGCTTTGCCAGCATTATCCAAACCATCGCGGAAGGGAAAAAATGCATCAGAAGCCATGACTGAACCGGCAACTTGTAAACCTGCATGTTCTGCTTTTATGGCGGCGATACGCGCCGAATTTACTCGGCTCATTTGGCCCGCACCTACGCCAATGGTTTGTGAGTTTTTGGCATACACAATCGCATTTGATTTTACAAACTTGGCAACTTTCCAGGAAAATAATAAATCTTCAATTTCCTGTGCAGTTGGTGTGCGTTGCGTTACGATTTTTAAATCACTTGCGGTAATTATGCCATCGTCACGATCTTGAACTAATAATCCGCCATTGACACGTTTGTAATCGAGACTTTTAGTTTTTACTGAATTCCATTCGCCAGTGACTAGCAGACGCACATTTTGTTTTGATTTTAAAATTTCAACAGCTTCTGCAGAAGCGCTGGGTGCAATAATCACCTCAACAAATTGACGATCAATAATTGCTTTAGTAGTTTCTGCATTTAATTCACGGTTGAACGCGATAATTCCACCAAAAGCAGATTCAGTGTCGGTTGCATAAGCTAAATCGTAAGCAGCTTTAATATTGGCAGCGACAGCAACTCCGCAAGGGTTTGCATGTTTTACAATAACACAGGCTGGTTGAGTAAATGATTTTACACATTCAAGTGCGGCATCGGTATCTGCGACATTATTGTAAGACAGTTCTTTGCCCTGCAATTGTTTTGCAGTAGCAATGCAAATTTCTTGTGGGTTTTTTTCTACATAAAATGCCGCTTTTTGGTGTGGGTTTTCACCGTAACGCATTTCTTGCGCTTTGATGAATTGGGTATTGAATGTGCGCGGGAAATCAGCGCTGCCACCGTCAACCATGCGGCCAAAATAATTGGCGATAGCACCATCATAAGCTGCAGTGTGTTCGTAAGCTTTAATGGCCAAATCGAAACGAGTTTTATAGGATGTACAGCCGTTGTTGGCTTTTAGTTCAATTAAAATCTTCGCATAATCAGCCGCGTTAACCACGATGTTTACGTGTGCGTGATTTTTTGCCGCAGCGCGAACCATAGTGGGGCCGCCGATATCAATATTTTCGACGGCGTCTTCTAACGAACAATCTTTATTGGCAATCGTTTTTTCAAAGGGATATAAATTTACCACAACCATATCGATAGCGTTGATGCTATGTTCTTGCATAATCGCATCATCCACCCCACGACGAGCAAGAATGCCGCCATGAATTTTAGGGTGTAATGTTTTTACGCGGCCATCCATCATTTCAGGAAAGCCGGTGTAATCAGAAACTTCAATCGCAGGAATTTTGCTTTCAGTCAGTAATTTAAACGTGCCGCCCGTAGATAAAATTTCTATACCTTGATGGTGTAATGCTTGTGCAAATTCGACGATACCGGTTTTGTCTGAAACGCTAATCAGCGCGCGTTTTACCGCCACAAGATCAGGATGAGTGGTCATGCGTGAGTTCCCCAAAATAATGAAAAAAGTACGATGGCAATAAAATGAAAATCGGAAAAAAGAAAAGGGGTGGACATAATTTGCCACCCCTTTTTTTAGTGGAGCGAACTATGTCGCTCAAGAACTAGGTCGCCCGAGATTTTTACAGTAAGCCGTATTGTTTTAATTTTTTACGTAAAGTGCCGCGGTTTAAGCCTAATACTTGTGATGCACGAGTTTGATTATGGCGTGTGTATTTCAACACTATTTCAAGCATGGGAGCTTCTACTTCTGCCATAACCATTTCGTAAACATCGCTGACCGATTGGCCGTCGAGATTTTTAAAATAGTTATCCATTGCTTGCTCAACACAACCTCTAAGAGATTGTTGTTGCGCTGCCTGGTTAAAGTTTTGCGCAGTAGGTGTGGTAGTGGCTTGGGTCTTAAAAGTTGCAGTGTTCATGGGATTCTTCCTCTTTCAGTATGAGCTGCTTAAAAAAATGTTGTACGTTTTCATTTTGTGCGTCGACCGTTTCCAGTCGGTTAAATTCTTTGCGAAAAGTTTCGCTGTTTGGGATTGTCTGCAAATACCAACTCACATGCTTACGAGCGATACGCGGTCCCATAACCTCTCCATAAAAGCTGTAGAGCTCGTATAGATGATTGCTTAAAATATCTCTCACTTCGTAGAGAGTAGGTTCTGCTAACTCTTTTCCTGTGCGTAGAAAGTATTCAATTTCTCTAAAGATCCAGGGTCGCCCTTGTGCGGCGCGGCCAATCATCACCGCTGCTGCCTGGGTATGATCCAGTACTACTTTCGCTTTGTGTGCG
This sequence comes from Gammaproteobacteria bacterium, assembly GCA_025362015.1. Taxonomy (GTDB): domain Bacteria; phylum Pseudomonadota; class Gammaproteobacteria; order Pseudomonadales; family Cellvibrionaceae; genus Cellvibrio. The sequence goes on from JANYIO010000063.1 coordinate 2,517, forward strand.
GAGTCGATATCACCGTTACAAAAAACCGGTATTTTAACGGCCTGCACTACCGCAGCAATGGTGTCGTACTCTGCTTCTCCGCTGAACCCACAACTGCGAGTTCGGCCGTGTAAGGCGAGGGCACTAATACCTGCCTCTTCAGCAATTCGCGCTATGTGCAACGCATTGCGTTCTTCAGTACTCCAGCCCGTACGGAACTTGAGAGTTACTGGCACATCTACCGCAGAGACTACGGCGTGCAATATCTCAGCAACTAATTTTTCATCTTTGAGTAATGCTGAGCCTGCAGCTTTTTTACACACTTTTTTGGCAGGACAACCCATATTGATATCAATAATCTGGGCGCCATTGGCCACGTTTAAACGTGCAGCTTCTGCCATCATTTCCGGGTCACCCCCCGCAATTTGCACTGCGATAGGCTCACTTTCACCGGTGTGATCCATGCGTAAACTACTTTTACGACTGCCCCAAAGCTCGATATTAGCCGTTACCATCTCGGATACTACCAAGCCAGCACCCAACCGACGGCAAAGCTGGCGAAAGGGGCGGTCAGTGACTCCTGCCATAGGAGCAAGAATTACTTTACTATCAATGTGATAGTAGCCAATTTGGAACATCTAGTGCTCCTGGTACAAGTACTTACCTGCTATATAGAGCAGTTTGTGCGCTCGCGCAAAAGGGGCGCCATGATAACCGTTCGAAGCAATATTTAAAATGAAAAAACGCCAAATATTGGCGTTTTTTTGAGCATAAAAGTTATTAAAAGGGGTTGCATTTTGTTTCGTTAGGTGCGTTGTTAGGGCGCGATACTCATATGGTAATTAACCGCGTCTGGCCCTGGGTCAGCAAGTTCTAAGGTGATGTGAACAGGTTGATTAGGTGGGATGTATTTCATGCCAGCTAATTCACCGCCTAAGTATTCTTTAGGGATAAATTGACGTGAAGTCACAGGTATTTCTTCCACAGTACTAAACGCCAATAGTAGATCTGGGAAGGGTTGATCAAACGGGGCCTTATTGAGGATGATTGCATCTACCATCAGCGCATTTTGTGCTTGAGGGTGGTTACGAACAACCAGATTGTAGGCGCTAATTTGGCTTGTATCGACCAAGCTTGGGACTTTACAACGAAAAACCGGGCAGAGAACTGAGTAAGCGGAGCGATAGGGTTCGACTCGGCTAAAATAGTTAAATTTAAAGTAAGCAATTTGAAATAATAGTGCAATTACTGCAAGTGAAGATAGGCCAAGCCAAAGCTGCTGCTGATTTAAGTTACGAATGCGATTAGCGGTAAACTCAATTGGCGCCGGTATGATGTTCATCAACAACGCTGCACGCGAAGGATTGATAGCCTGGATTTTGGACGAGTTTTTTAATTGTCGCTTAGTTGCTTGCGCCCCCTCAAGCTCATCATCCCCAGTGAATAAACCTGCCGCAAAGACGGCAGATTGGTCTTCCATATTGGAGTTATTAGGTTCATGGGCTCTAGTGGCATGCATGAATTCATCGCTAAACTCGGATTCATCTTCATTGGCTTTGGTTTCATTCACAAAGCTAAATACGGGGGCTTTATGATTCTGAACGTTTTGATGTTTTGGAACTTCGGTTTTTTTGTTGCTTGCTGAAGGCTGTTGTTTGTGTTCATCGTGTTGCTGCTTAGCTGCTTGGGGTGGTTTCGTTCCTTGTGGCGATGGCGATTTAGCTCCTTGAGATGGCTTGGCTCCTTGAGGCGACATGGGCTGAGTTTTCGCGAATTTCTGAGGGCCTTCATCATCCAATAGGTTGTCGGCCCAGGATTCGTCGATATGCTCTTTTTCTACTGGAGCTTCATAACTTATTTTACGGTCAAATATAGAAGCATTTTGTTTGGGTTGTAAATTTACATCCAAAAACCCATCGAATTCATAAGTGGACTCTTTTGCGGTTACCTTGTCCATATCGTCGCTGATGAGCGAGTCTTCTTCATCTTCAAACACTTTGGCTCTATTAATAGGGGTAGGGATAGATACACGTTTAGTGGGTGTCTTTTCGTTTGTGCTGCTGGACGATGCTGGCTTGGCGCTCGCTGTTGATTTCACTGTGGCCACTTTGGTATTTGATGCACTTGTAACGGTAGTCGTCAACGGAGTTGGTCTTGAGGCAGCTTGATTTGCGCCAGCGCTACCTGCAGCAAGGTGATCCTGTGCTTTAAAGATATGCAAACAAGAGCCACAGCGTACCGAGCCTCTAGCGGATTCAAGTTGATTGCTAGTGAGACGAAATGCAGTAGCGCATTTGGGGCAGCGAGTAACCAGATGGGTCATAGTAGAAGTATTCCTGAGTTCACTAGCTATTGAGTGTAGCTTGTCCCTCTGATGCGGTAAATTGTTGTTGTGTAAGAGTGCTAAATTGTCTGCAATTAACCTATAAATAACGTTAAATGCAGAGTTAAAGTGTGTTTAAAGGCGTGATTTAGTGGCTGTTAAGCGCACCCATTCTTCCTGATGGGTGACAGGATCAAAATCAAACCAACGAACATAGGCTGCTTTAACCGTTTCTGCTTGAACAGCTAAGATGCCTGATAAGCAAATTTTACCGCCAATTTTGGTCATCTCACTCAGCGTAGGTGCAAGCTGCGCTAGGGGGCCAGCAAGGATATTGGCCAACATAACATCTGCATTTATTTTGGGGCAATCACAGGGTAGGTAGACGGGCATGGCGTCAATAGGTAATTTGTTGCGTCGCGCATTCTCAGTTGTTGCGAGCAGTGCTTGAGGGTCAATATCAACGCCGATGACTTTTTTGGCTCCCATCAGTAAAGTTGCAATACCTAAAATACCTGAACCGCAACCGTAATCGATTATGTCCAGGTCGGTGAAATTTTGTTGATCGATCCATTGCATGCACATAAAGGTCGTAGGGTGAGTGCCAGTGCCAAAGGCTAGGCCGGGGTCGAGCATGAGATTTACCTTATCTGGCTCAGGTGGTGTTTGCCAGCTTGGACAAATCCACAAGCGTTCGCCACAGCGAATCGCGTGAAAATTTTTCATCCACTCGCGTTCCCAATCTTTATCTTCCAGCAACTCCCATGTAAACGGAGGCAGGTCTGCCCCAAAAATATTACTAGCAATTTTAGTGGCAGCAGCAGTATCAACTTCGGCATCATAAAGACCCGTGATTCGGACGTTGTCCCACAGGGGCGTTTCACCTAATCCTGGTTCAAATATGGGTTGGTCTGCATTATCTTGAAGAGTGACTGAAACGGCACCGCTTTCAAGCAGTGCATCCTCTAATTTTTCTGCAAGTTTACGTGGGGAGATGATATTGATTTGTAACCAAGGCATAGGTTGAATTCTTTTGCTGTGAGCGAATGGAGTTATCCGCGAACCGTTTTATGATAAGTATAAAAAATTTCATCGCGCACCCAGCCCATTGCTTCATACAGTGCTTGGGCAATGACATTATCTTTTGCAGTAGTTAACTCTAATCGTGCAACTTTATTGTTGGCAGCATATTGGTGAGCGGCTTCAAGTAGCCCTCTACCAATACCAAGGTTACGCATCTCAGAATCTACAAAGAGATCAGAAAGAACATATGTTGGTTTTGCTATTACTGAGCAAAAGGACGGGTATAACTGACAAAATCCTACAATCTGTTGATTATTATTTTCCGCCATTAAGATCACGGACTCGTTATTTTTTAAACGCAATCTTAGAAAGTTTGTTGCAAGTTCAATGTCAGATGCTTGTTCATAAAATTGACGATAAGCGTCGAACAGCAGAGCAATTTTACTGATGTCGGGAATTTGAGCAAGTTTAATGGATATGTTATTCATCGTTATTCCAAATAAAAACGCTCCAATGTTGTTGAACACTGGAGCGTTTTTTTTTGACCGCTATAGCGCCAATTTTTTCTCAAGGTAGTGAATGTTAACGCCGCCTTTGCGGAATTCTTCATCGCGTACCAACATTTGTTGAAGTGGAATGTTAGTGCGAATGCCATCCACAATGGTTTCGTCCAACGCTTGGCGCATACGGCTTAGAGCAATTTCACGGGTATCGCCGAAGGTGATGATTTTAGCAATCATGGAGTCATAGTTGGGCGGTACTGTGTAACCGCTATAAAGATGCGAATCGACACGAACACCTAAGCCACCAGGAGCATGAAAACCTTTCACTAAGCCTGGGCAAGGTAAAAAAGTTTTTGGATCTTCGGCGTTGATACGGCATTCAAATGCATGCCCACGAATAATAACATCGGATTGTTTTATAGAAAGTTTTTCGCCAGCACAAACGCGAATTTGTTCTTTGATTAAATCAATGCCTGTAATCATTTCTGATACGGGGTGTTCAACCTGAATACGAGTATTCATTTCAATAAAGTAAAAGCGGCCATCTTCATAAAGAAACTCAAAAGTCCCGGCACCTTTGTAGCCCATCTCTACGCAAGCTTTTACACAAGCTGCGTAAGTAGCTTCGCGCACTGCTTGTGGGATTCCAGGAGCGGGAGCCTCTTCTAAAACTTTTTGGTGGCGACGTTGTAAAGAACAGTCGCGATCACCCAAATGAATCGCATTGCCTTGGCCGTCAGATAAAATTTGCACTTCCACATGTCGCGGGTTTTGCAGGTATTTTTCCATATAAACGGTGTCGTCACCGAAGGCTGCTTTAGCTTCGCCCTGAGTGATGAGAATGGAGTTCATCAAGGTTGCTTCATCGTGTACAACACGCATGCCGCGGCCGCCGCCGCCGGAAGCTGCTTTGATAATTATGGGATAGCCAATACGGCGGCCAATTTCCATGCAAACGTCGGGGTTGTCTGAGGGAACCGCGCCGTTAGAGCCAGGCACTGTTGGAACGCCTGCTTTAATCATCGCTTTAATAGCTTCCACTTTGTCGCCCATCATGCGAATTACATCGGGATCCGGTCCAATAAAAGTGAAACCACTTTTTTGTACGCGTTCGGCAAAATCAGCATTTTCTGCTAAAAAGCCATAGCCTGGGTGTACCGCGTCAGCGTCGGTAATTTCCATGGCGGTAATAATGGCGGGAACGTTCAGATAACTTTTGGCCGACGGGTTGGGGCCAATACATACTGATTCGTCGGCGAGTCGAACATGCTTTAAATCGTGGTCTACCAGAGAGTGGACGGCAACCGTTTTAATACCCATTTCTTTGCAAGCGCGCAAAATGCGCAATGCGATTTCGCCGCGGTTAGCAATAAGAATTTTTTCAAACATTGGTGAATCCTCAGCAGTTAGCTGTTAGGCCTTATTGGGCAATAGCCACAACAAATAATCGTTACGTAGTTTCTCTTAAGCAATAACTACTAACGGCTGATCAAATTCAACTGGGCTGCCATCTGTTACCAAAATGGCTTCAATAACACCGGCTTTATCCGCTTCAATTTGATTCATCATTTTCATCGCTTCAATGATGCAAATTACATCGCCAACTTTGACTTGTTTACCAACTTCGATAAACACGGGTGAGCCTGGGCTTGGAGACAAATAAAAGGTTCCAACCATCGGCGATTTTACTGTATGGCCTGTGACAGCAGCTGGTGCAGCCGCAGCCGGTGCGGCGGCGGGAGCTGCTGCAGGGGCTTGCGCAAATGCTTGAGCAGGAGCTTGAGCATAAGATTGCATGGGCGCTTGAATGTACTGAGTTTTGCTGCCGTTGCGAGCAATGCGTACTGACTCTTCACCTTCTTTGATTTCGAGTTCATCGATATTTGATTCTTCGAGTAATTCGATGAGTTTTTTAATTTTGCGAATATCCATAGGATCCTCTTGTGCAACAGTTGTGAGTTGTAAGTGTTAGTTAATAATTATTGTTGAAGAATTTTAAAGGCAGCTTGCAGCGCGAGCGTGTAACTATCTGCACCAAAACCGCAAATAACGCCTTGGGCAATGTCAGAAAAATAAGAGTGGTGACGAAAAATTTCACGTTTGTGGATATTAGATAAATGAACTTCGATAAACGGAATTTCGACTGAGAGCAAGGCATCGCGCAAGGCAATGCTAGTGTGGGTAAATGCAGCCGGGTTAAACACAATAAAGTCGACACCTTCTTTGCGGGCATCGTGAATGCGGTCAATTAATTCGTACTCAGCATTACTTTGTAGGGTTTGAACATGGTGGCCCGCATCCAAGCATAATTGGGTGAGTTGTTGATTAATGGTGGCTAAAGTTGCAGCGCCATACATACCAGGTTCACGTAGCCCTAGCATGTTTAAATTAGGGCCGTGAAGTACCAAAATAGTCGCCATAGTGAGTCCTATTGTTGTAAACAGCCGTGAATTGCGCTGTTTGACCCTGATTGTCAGGTACAAGTTTCATGCGGATTTCAAAAAGTCGGGGGAGTTTGCCGGAAAAAATGCGTTGTGTCCACGATAACAATGATATTTATTTAGTTGGATGAAGATGGCTGAATATGCCTACACATACCAGCACGATTGATGAAGTTGCTGTAGATGAGCTATTTGGTGGGTGGCTTAAAGAGCAAGTTGCCGTCTATTTGGCGATTTTTAATGACAAAAGACGGCTTTTATGGGAAGGAAGTAGCAATTTCGTAAATTGAGACGTTAAATGTTGTTAATGACTGCGAAAAGCGCTCTAACCAGTCATTGTTTGTTTTTAATGGCGTCAATTACAACGGATGGTGTGAGCAGTTGCGGCAAAATATCTGCTTTTCCAGCGCGTTTGGCAGGAAACCAAAGGTATAAAGGCACGCCGCTGCGACCATATTCTTCCAGCAATTTACTAATTTGAGGGTCGCGGTTGGTCCAATCTCCCTTTAATGTTGCAACTTTGTACTCATTAAATACTGCTTCTACTTCGGCTTTTTGGAGAGTAACACGTTCATTTGCAAGGCAAGTGAGGCACCAGTCGGCAGTGAAATCAATAAAAACAGGGCGGCCTTGTTGGTGTAGCTCGTCCACTAGTTCGGGTGAGTAGGTTTGCCAGCGTGAAGTTGTCAGGCTTTTATGGAGCATTTGCCAAGGTAAGTAAATTGCTACAGCAAGGGAGCCAATAACTAATAATTGATTGAACCGTAAATGCCATGATGTTGCTTCTCGGCCTAACAGCCAGCAAGCAAAAGCAATTGCTACTGCGCCAATGCATACCGCTGCCATGAGGTCGGCGCCAACTTGATGGCCTAATACCCAGAGCAACCAAATGGCGCTTAGGTAAAGAGGGAATGCTAAAAACTCTTTAAGAGTTTCCATCCAGATGCCTGGTTTAGGTAAGCGCTCGGCGAGTGAAGGTGAATAGCACAGTAACAATAATGGTAGCGCCATACCAAACCCCAATGCAGCAAACACACTTAAGCAGGCAATTGCAGGTTGGGTTAACGCGAAACCAAGAGCTGCTCCCATAAAAGGCGCCGTACAAGGGCTGGCGACAAGTGCCGCTAACACTCCGGTAAAAAAGGAGCCGTTTAGGCCAGATTTCTGGGTGAGTGATTGGCCTGCGCCCATCCAGCGTGCGCCGAATTGAATCAGACCGGACATGCTTAATCCCATCACAAAAAATAAATAGGCGAGTGCGGTAATAAGCCCCGGCGACTGTAATTGAAAACCCCAGCCGATTGCTTCACCACCGCGGCGGGCCAGCAGTAAAATGCTCGCAAATCCGACAAAACATAGCACTATACCCAATGTATAAGCCCAGCCATGTAAGCGCAGGCGTTTACTATCGGCTTGGACCAGGCTCATGACTTTGATGGAAAGCACAGGAAATACGCAGGGCATAAGGTTGAGAATCATCCCACCGAAAATGGCAAACAAAATTGCCTGCCAGAGCCAAATTTCTTTAGCGGGTGCAGCGCTTACTTCTGTTTTTACGCTAGGGGTATTTTTTACGCCAGGTGTGCTTTTTGCGTTAGTAGCGATAGCCGTGTTCGCGAGGATTGTGGTGCTGCCTGAGCTTGGATCTATATGTAATGTTTGGGTGTAGGGTGGGTAGCAAAGACCAGCTTCCGCACAGCCTTGTGCGGTAACGGCTAAATCAAATACAGGTGTTTTTGCTGGTAATGTGAAGTCAATGGTGACCTGATTGTGAAAAACAGTCATATTTTTGCCGGCAAACTCATCGAATTTAAGCGTGCCTTCGCTATAACTTGGGCTTAATGCAAAGCCTGGAGTTGCATGAAATTTAAACCGTTCCTGGTATAGATAATATTGCGGAGCAATTGCCCAGGTGAGTCTGAGTGTTTGTGGTTCGCTGGTTGTGTTTGAAACGACCGCTTTGACTTTGAATGCCTGGGTGACGGGTAGGAACTCTTCTTTGCTAGCGAGTAAGTCATTCGTAAGACTACTTTTGTTTAACGTAGCCTTACCAGCGTTGTCAAAATCATCGGCATAAGCCAACTGGGTTAGTAAACGCAGAGAAATCTGAACACAAATCAATGCAATTAACACTTTGCACAAAAGATCACAATTAACCCTCGGTAATCGGTGAGAAGTTGGCATAATAGGCGCTCTAAAACGAAGTGGCTGAGTATTGTTAACAGTGTAGTCGAGAGGCTGGGTAAGCGGCTAGTAGGTCATCACAGTTTGTCGGTCATCCATTTAAAATCTATTCATTAAACAGAGATATTGAGCAATGTTCATGTCGTACAACCTATTAACCTTAGTGATTCGTTTCGTGTGTGCTTTTTGTCTTGCGACCTTGCTGAGTGCGTGCCAACTTTTCCCGAGCAAACAACAAGCCGAAGCGCCCGTTCCAGAAATAATTCAACCGGCGAGGGTGGTGGAAGTGCAGGTAGTCACTGAGCAGCAAAAACATATTGCAAGTTTATTAAGCGAAGCCGATTACGCATTGTCGCAAAATAAATTACTTAACCCTATAAATGATAATGCTCATGATCGTTATCGATCAGTGTTATTAATGGATTCCGAAAATGAGCGCGCAAAACTTGGGTTGCAAACTATTTCTTTGCGTTATGTCGAGCTTGCACGTACTGCAGCTGTGCGTGGAAACATTAGTGAAGCGCAAAGTTTGATTAAATATGCGCGTGATATTGACAATAATCCGGTAGTGCAGGATGCAGCCGAAACTATACGTAAACAGTTTGCCAGTACACCTCCAGCAAAGCCCTATGCTGCTGTAGCAGGTGAACAATTATTGGACGGTAAGTTGTTACAAGCAAAAGATGCGCAAATTATTTTGCAACTTAGTGGTGTTGCGCAAAAAGCCAAACAAACTGGCGAGTTTGTGTTGATCGTTGCGCGTAGTGATGCCGAAGGTCGTTGGATTTATCAGCAATTGCGTTCAGCAGTTCCTGGATTTTTAGTGCGTGGCGATATAAAAATAGGCCAGCCAGCGCGCGTTAAGCTGGTCGCATCCTTAGAGTAAATTGTCTATTGCTAAAAATATATCGCTAAAAATATAAAGCACTTAAGTATAAACGGGGAATTGAAAATGCAAACTCAAAAACGCAATTGTTCTTTGGTATTCTGTCTGTTTATTTTGTTCGCTGCTCAGTCCTTGTCGCTTCATGCTGCAACCTTACCTATTAATGCATCGAACAACAAAGTACTAACGGATATCAGCGTTACTAATGCTGTGGTTTATGTACCTTTAGGTCGCAGTCAGACAACCATTGCTTTTTTTACACTTCACAATAATAGTGCCCAACCAATAGCTATCACCAAAGTCACTTCGCGAGCGGTTAAAAAAATTGTGTTAGTGCCAGCAATACCTATGGCGGTTGATGCAGTAAATCCCTGGCTTATTCTTGCGCATGAAACGCTTGAGCTAAAGCCCGCGAATCAACATCTAGAATTAACCGGATTAAAAAACTCACTCGTCACTGGTGACGAGCTACAATTAGATGTAAGCCTAAGTAATGGAAAAAAGTTATTACTTATTGCGCGAGCGAAAAGTGCTTTCGATCAGATTCATGGCCATTAGTAGGATATTATCATGCGCTTATTTGGGCGGCTTTCACTGAGGCATCTGTGGGTTCACGGATTGCGGAGAGTGCGTGACGAATACGAGGAAACGCAAGATGATATTGCGCGTGGCAGCCCAGTATTGCGTATATCAGCAGTTGTAGTGGGTAGCTATCTGGTGGTGGCAATTGTGCTGGGTATTTACTGGAGTATTTCGCCTGCAGTTTTGCCTGTTAAAATCGCTATACATCAAGTTTTGTTTGAGCAGGATATTTCGTTAAACGAAAATGGGTCGAACACAACTGTACCTGCGGGCGTTGCTACAACGGCTACTTTAATTGCTGTTATGGAAACTCTCTGGCAAAAACCTGGCGGTTATCTTACGAATGATTTGTTGCCACCCGGGATCTGGCTGGACAATATGCCGCATTGGGAATTGGGGGTTATGTTACAGGCGCGCGATATGACGCATATGTTGCGTGTGTCATTCAGCCAGTCTGCAACTAATATGATTGTCGATAATGATTTGCAAAAGGCCGAAGTGCGCTTGAACTTTTCCACTAAGTCCTGGATTTTTCCTGCTACAGAATCACAATACACTGCTGGTGTTGAACATTTAAAAAAATACTTATTGCATTTATCACAGCCCGATAATACCGGTACTTATTTTTATGCTGACGCGCAACATTTGAATGATTATTTGGCGGGTGTTGAGCAGCGATTAAAAAATTTATCGCAACGTTTAACGGCAAGTGTTGGTCCCGTTATTAATACAGACAATGCGGCCATGCCCGTTACTCAAACAAATTCTAATGGTTTATATATTAAAACTCCTTGGAGACAATTAGATGACGTATTTTTTGAGGCGCGGGGTTCTTCATGGGCATTAATCGCACTCTTGCAAGGATTGGAAATAGATTTTGCCAGTGTGTTAATGGAGAAAGATGCCCAGGCGAGTTATGAGCAAATTATTCGTGAGCTGGAGGCAACTCAGCAAACTGTGTATAGCCCTGTCATTTTAAATGGTGATGGTTTTGGTTTTGTTGTTAATCACTCGCTGGTGATGTCTTCGTATATTTCTCGTACTCAAGCGGCGATAGCAGACTGTCGTCGGTTACTCTTAAAGCGCTCTCTTCCTGCATCCTCGTTTTAACCTTGCTATGCTAAATGCTTTTTTATTGACTCGCCAATGGCGCGATACTCCTGCCGGTATTCTCCTGGATTTTTGGTGGGCGACAGAGCAGGGGGCACTCTGGACACAGATCACTGCACAAGAAATTGTTTTTTTTGTTGCGCGTAGTCATGTTGATAAAATTCAACCGCTGCTAAAAAATCTTCATGGTTGGCGTATGACGGAAGTGGATTTAAAAACCTTTCGCAATCAGTCGGTGAATGCACTTTATTTTAAAAGCCAGCGTGTCGCGCGTACGGCACAAGAACTACTCTCCGCAAATCGCCTGGAGTTTTGGGAAGCTGATATTCGCCCTCATGAACGCTATTTAATGGAGCGTTTTATTACCGCAGCGGCTGAACTTAATTTGTCTAAATTTAATAGCATAAAACTTCCATCAGTGGCTCCCATTTTTAATCCCCGGTTGTTGCCTAGTGAATACCGCCCGGCACTGAAAGCCGTATCGCTTGATATTGAAACATCCATGGATGCCCGGGAATTATTTTCTATTGCGGTTTGGGCGCAACAACATGAAAAACAAGATGAAAATCAAAATGAAGAGCAAGATAAAGCACGTAAAGTATTTATGGTGGGCGAAGGTGAGTTTACGCCCACACTTGAATATTATTCTACTCAAAAACTTTGTCTTGAAGCTTTTTTCCGTTGGTTAAATAATTATGATCCCGATGTTCTGATTGGTTGGAATCTGGTGCAATTTGATTTGTGGGTACTGGAAACCTTATGTCAGAAATTCGGCATACCTTTAGCGATTGGTCGCGGTAAGCAGCCCTTGCATTGGCGGCAAGAAGAGGGTGATTCAGGGCGGCGTTTTGTGGTTATCCCGGGGCGTGTAGCCCTGGATGGTATTGAATTATTAAAGGCGGCAAATATTCGTTTTGAAATTTTTTCATTGCAATATGTTGCTGAAGAGCTATTAGGTAAAGGAAAATTATTGCATGGTAATGAACGCGGTGAAGATATTGCTCGCTTATTTGTTGAGAATAAAATTGCACTGGCAGAATATAATTTACGTGATTGTGAATTGGTATGGGATATTTTTGCAGAAAAGAAATTATTGCATTTTGCCATTGAGCGCAGCCAGTTGACGGGTTTGTTGCTTGATAGAATAGGTGGTTCGGTAGCGGCATTTGAGTTTTCTTATTTACCGCGTTTACATAGGCGCGGGTATGTAGCGCCTAATCTTGGTGAGCTGGAGTCTGATGTTGTCAGCCCTGGCGGCCACGTAATGAATTCGCGTCCCGGCATTTATGACAACGTGTTAGTGCTCGATTTCAAAAGCTTGTATCCCAGTATTATTCGTACTTTTTTAATTGATCCTTGTGCTTTTTGGTTAGCACAACATCAACAATTATTGCCGGAAAAAATTGTTCAAGGATTTAATGGCGCTTATTTTGCGCGTGAAGCTCATATCTTGCCGCAGATGATTGAACATTTGTCGAATGCAAGAGATCTTGCGAAACAAGAAAAAAATGCACCCTTGTCGCATGCAATTAAAATTATTATGAATTCTTTTTATGGAGTGTTGGGCTCTACGGGTTGTCGTTTTTTTGATCCGCGTGTATGCAGCTCCATTACCTTACGTGGGCATGAGATTATTCAGCGCAGTCGCGATTGGATCGAGCAACAAGGTTATGCTGTTATTTATGGTGATACTGATTCGCTGTTTGTCTGGTTGGAAAATAATTGTGTGGGGCGTCTGTCCAAAAGCCAAGCGCAATGCCATAAAATTGGAGTGCGGTTGGCGCGCGAATTAAATCAGTGGTGGAAAATAACGGTTGCCGCGGAACATTCAATCACTAATTATTTAGAAATTCAGTTTGAAACACATTACCTGCGTTTTTTAATGCCGACTATTCGTGGTTCAGAGGTGGGTACCAAAAAACGTTACGCCGGAGTTGTAGATAACCTTGGCAAGCACGAATTAGTGTTTAAAGGATTAGAGAGTGTACGCACAGACTGGACTCGTTTAGCGAAAGACTTTCAGGCGCAGTTATATAGTAAAATTTTTGCTGGTGAAAATTATAGTGAGTTTGTTCGTGCAACAACGGCAGAGGTATTGGCAGGAAAGCGCAATGCCGATTTAATTTATCGTAAGCGTTTGCGCAGGCACTTGCATGAATATCAAAAAAATATTCCACCACAAGTACAAGCTGCACACAAGTATGTGCAGAGAACAGGAAAACCGTTGCGGCGCGGGGATTGGATTGATTATGTTATAACTCAGCAGGGCGCAGAACCTATTGCGGCTCAACAAAGCCCGCTTGATTATCAACATTATATTGATAAACAATTAAGGCCGGTAGCGGATAGTATTTTGCACTTTATGGAGCAATCAATGAGCAAGCTAGTCGATACTCAATTATCCCTATTTGAACATTAAGGAGTTTACAATGCGTTATCTACTTTTAGGTATTTGAAGGGTTAAATTTAAAGGGTTAAGTAATGGAAGAAATTCTAGAATTATTGCGTGAATATAATGAAACTGTGCCAGTGCCCTTGGACTTACCTGATCACGATCAGCTAGTTGCAGCTGAGGAAGAGTTATTATTGCCAATACCACGTGATATGCGTGAATATTTATTACTAGCGAGCGATGTTATTTACGGTTCATTAGAGCCAGTAACTGTTGCTGATCCCAATTCACACACTTATTTGCCTGAAGTAACTGCAGTTGCCTGGTCTCTAGGCGTGCCACGTTATTTAATGCCTTTGTGTGAAGTGAATGGTGCCTATTATTGCGTGGAGCCCGAAGGTGAAGTTGTGTTTTGGCGCGATGGTGAATTGACTGATGATAATTGGTTAACTATTTGGTATTGGGTGAGAGATGTTTGGTTAGAATCTTGACCTGAAATTTAAATAAATCGATTAATAAAAAGCCCGCATTGCGGGCTTTTTATTAATCAAGGATAGTTTTTAGTAAATGTAAACCGCTCCTGCCGCAGTGGCTTTAGTCTCGGCTGTATCATGAGCTTGGTGGCCATTAATGCCGGTTGCATTGCTGGATTCGCGGTGGGCGCCTATAACTAATGTGTCACCAGTATCATCCAGCCCAAGCGCATGAGCAAAGCGATCATTTGCATCGGTATTAGGTGCTTTTATGTAGCTTTTTTGCAGCCAGTTTCCTGTCGTGCGTTTAAATAGAAATGCCGCTCCTGAATTTGGCGATGATTTATCAGCTATATCGCCATTTATACCTGTGGCTACGCTGGCCTCCATGTATGAGCCGACTGCTAAAATATCGCCCGTGAATGACAGTGCTATGCTATTCCCAAAGTTGTATGAATCTTGTGGATATTGACTCTTTAGGTATG
>JANYIO010000077.1 GCA_025362015.1 Gammaproteobacteria bacterium
CCGTGATATCAGAATTGTCTCCAGCGATTTGGCAAATTTTCCCGCTACCAACAGCGGGATCGCCAAACACACTATTTTTACAACTGACCTGATTAGTGTATTCGCCTTGAACCCACCGTGTACCGGTTCCATAACGAATTATTTTCTTGCCGGAAAATGTGCAAGTTCCATTTTCATTCGCACATGTGGTCCACAGTGGTTCTGCGGTTTGGCAACTTTTGAAGGTGCCGACCACAGGATCACCGAATGTTGCATTGTTGCATGCGACTGAATTAATGTAGATTCCTTGCTTCCAAAAAGTGCTCGCGCCGTAGCGAACAAGTTTGGTTCCTGCAAACGTACAGGTTCCATTCTCGTTAGCGCACGTGGTCCAGGAAGGTGATTGTGCTTCAGCCATGGTTGCGCACAAACTTACGAATAACATTACACAGCTTTTTACTAAGAAGCCGCTTCCGATTACTATTTTTTTCATTTTACGTTCTCCGATTTTCATCATTAATAGTTGTTATAGGAAATCTATAAAGAGCAATTGAGATTAAAAAGCTTATAAGCACACTAGATTTATATGGCATACATATGCTTTCAATGGTTTGATTATTTGAAATGTTGCAAGCTAAAAAATTTAACTAGGCAATGCAATAAATCGCGCGAAAAAAACGTTTTATAGATAGCAGATCATTTCAGGAAATTTAAGTACTTTACAAATTTGAAGCGATCTAGCGGAGCTTATTGGAAATAATTTAAAAGTATGTTAGCTGCCGTACGCTTTTCATTTAATAATCGTAATGAGTTTATTAATTCGAGTGATTTAAAAATGCTAAAGCAAGTTTATCCAAGTTACAACTTTAGTAACTTCCTGTAATGCAACGTATGAAATATCCAGGCGAATATTTATTTAAAATAATTTACAAAAATTCGCATAAATATTTAATAAATTAGGGAAATGTTTTTTTGAAAATATGACAACTCATAGAGCTGCATTTTATTGACATCAAAATAGAAACACTTAAGTTATTTTTCTAACTTCAATTTTGAATGCAAGCGTATTAAGCTTTTAGATAGACTAGGTAGATTACACTACCACGGATGTTATACGATTTGAAACTTTACTAAACCCCCAAAATTGATCTTCTTTGTTACAAAAATCAAGCTAATAAAATATTAAAAAGCTATTGCGCACATTGATCACGAAATTTCTTGTAACTAAGCACGTCTGCATTTAGTAGTCGTATCTCTATTTATGCGCCCAAATTTGTCTGTCAAAGTTGTGCTGAAAATTTGCTATTTTTGAATGGCTGCTCTGGGCGAGTGTCCCGCACTTGTTTTTAATTGTGGGACGCGGATGTATTGTTTTTTAGGGAGGAAATTTTTAGAGACATATTTCACATTTCACGAATTTTGTTTGAGATTTTGTTGGTTCGCGTGTCCCCGCTGAATTTCAATAAGTGGCACACGGTACAGTTAATTTTTCAAAACGAATTATTATTGCGACGCAGTTCACAATCATTAATAATAATTTTTCTGGCTATTTTTCGACAAAATATAGAGGTATCACTTTTAAGTGGGACATTTAATAAGAAAACTAATACTAATCAATCAGTGTTGAGTTGCGCGCCATCGCTCGGCTTCAGTTAACGTTATTGTGCTGATTGTCGTGATTCTAACGCCATGATTTCAAAGACATTGATATGAATTTGTAAATTGCTTGTATTTTTATTTTAAGAAATCTTGGTTTGTTTTTTCATTTTGGATTTAAGTGCAATTTTTTTGAAGATTTATCGAAACTTTAGCGTCACAAAAGTATTATTTAAAAAGTTATCTGCAAATGCTCGAGCTTTTTATGCGCAGCTCTACCAAAAGAAGAACGTTTGACAAAAATAATCGATCCTCAATAAAAATAATTTCTGCTAAATTCTCCTCGCTTGTTTCCCGGAATCTATGCAACTTCTTTATTAAGCTGCCCTAGTGCTGTTCTGAAAATCTCGCACGCTTTAAACCTAGTATAAATAAAAATAACTCTTAGGAAATTTCAATCATGCAAATATTCATGAATATAATAACGTTTTTGACGACGATTTTTTTGAAGAAATGCAATATCTTTATCTCAAGTTCTCGTGCTGGAAATGGATTCAGAGATAAGTCATTTTCACCTGCCATAGGTGTAGTTAGTGTTTTGCTAACATTAACTGCTGTATCCGCCCACTCGCAGAACCTGAGAGTAATGCCGCTTGGCGATTCCATCACTTCCGGATTCCGCAGCTCTAATAATAATGGTTATCGTGGTCCGCTATACGACCAGTTGGTTGGGCAAGTAAAAACACTGGATTTTGTTGGTTCAATACGCGACGGTGTTATGAGCGACCCTGAACATGAAGGGCACAGTGGTTGGCGCATTGATCAAATTGCTTCAATAGCGACAGGTGCTATTACCCAATACCGACCTAATATTGTGTTGTTGCATATAGGGTCAAATGATTTAAACGGTAACTTTCAAGTCGACACCGCACCGAATCGGTTAGCAGCTTTGATCGATCAGATCTTTGCGGCAGCACCGGACGCAACTGTATTGGTGGCAGCAATAATTCGCTCATCCAATGACACCACTGAGTCGCGAATCATTAGTTATAACAATCAAACACGTTTTACCGTGGAGTCACGTGCGAATCAGGGCAAGCATATTGCTTTGGTTAGTATGGACAGTGTTACAAATGCTGATCTAAGCGATGGCTTGCATCCTAACGACGCTGGTTACAAAAAAATGGCCGACGCTTGGAATGCTGGTGTGAAACTAGTCATTGCTAAAGGTTGGGTTGGTGACTCAACGCCGATTGGGCCAGGTAATGGTGCTCACTTCCTGCATCCGGCTCATGCCCCTGCAATGGCGTTAGATGATTATGCGGCTGACTTGCGCTATGACAATCCGATCATTATTTGGCAATCGCAAAACTCTGCCAATCAATCCTGGGTTTTCTCTAACGTTAACGTAACGCCCTCAGGCTATTACAACATAGCCACTTCTCTTGGCGCTTTTTGCTTAAGCGCTTCAGGCACAACGAAAGGCTCACCGGCCACCCTCAGGCCGTGCGACGGGTCGCTTGCCCAAGCGTGGAGAGCAACCCCCCAAACCGGCGGCTATACCTTAAACCCGGCAAATAACACCGAACTTTGTCTTGATGTGGCAGCTTGGGGTACAACGAATAACTCCCCGGTTAACGTTTGGACTTGCAATGGCGGTGACAATCAAAAGTGGCGACCCTAATTGATATCGCAGAAACGTTTGTCTTCAAAACTATGGCCGTATACCGCTCTGATTTGAGCATTTTTCAGCAGTAAGAGAGAGGTGAAATCTGCGTCCCCAAGGGGGCAAATCAAAAATTTGACGGGGTTATTAGGCGTCGCGATGAAAACGTTTTCACGGCTGAATAGTCTCCGTTTTTTAATTTATTCATTTATTAATGAGGCAATAAAATGCAATTTAATTTCAAAAAACTATTATTGAAAAACATTATCTCCATGGGTACCGTCGCATGTGTCAGCATGGCTGCTAGCAGCATTGTTGTAGCAGCAACCGTTCCTGGAAAAATTGAGGCCGAGGCTTACAATTCCATGTCTGGCGTGCAGTTGGAAAACTCCAGCGAAGGTACACAAAACGTCGGCTGGATCGACACTGGTGATTGGCTCACTTATTCAATCACAGTTCCTGCTACAGGCAGCTACACAATTCAGTATCGTGTAGCTTCTCCAAACTCTACTGCAGTGATTTCTTCAGATTACAACGCAGGCGCTAATCAGCTGGGTTCGATAAATGTTCCGAACACAGGCGGTTGGCAGAATTGGGCTACGGTTTCCCAAACTGTAAATTTGCCAGCCGGCACATATTATCTCGGTGTTTTTGCCGCTACCGGTGGATTCAATTTGAATTGGATCAATATCGTTTCCAACGGTACCACCAGCAATCCTAATGCGGTCGCAAACCCAAATGCCGACGCTGCGCTTAACGGTTATCTCGCCGCATTTAAAGTTGAAGTGAATGGAAAAACTAATTTTAAAAATTCATTCAATGCAACCAAGAATGATGATGGTTGGGTTGCTGCACTGGACATTATGTCGGTAGAAGATGCTTACGACCGTACCGGTCGTGTTGATCTAAAAACCTTGGTCGACAAATTCTGCGCCGGCTGGCTGAAAGATATGCCCACGCCGTGGGATTGGGATGGTTGGAATGACGACATAGGTTGGAACGCCATCATGTTAATGCGCGGCTATCAAATTACCGGTAATGCGTCTTACTTGTCGGCAGCGAGATACGGTTTTGATATGGCATGGGCTCGCGGTTGGGATACTGTTTACAACGGCGGTGGTATTTGGGAGCAACAACCTGAAAAAACCCCAGCCAATGAAAGCGCTGGTATCGGTAAAAATCCTTTATCAAACGATAGCCTCGGCACAGCTGCAGTAATGATTTACCAAAGCATTCATGATCAATGGTATCTCGATCGCGCGATTCAAATTCACGCCTGGGTAGTAACCCATGTTTATAATCCTGATACAGGTCAGGTTTATGCACAGGTTGATCGTGCTGGTGTTATTGATAAAGGCTCAGCGGTTTACAACCAAGGCACCTTCGCTAATTACTCACATTTGCTCTATCTGGCCACTGGTGATAAAAAGTATTACGACTATGCCAAAAAAGCCATTGATTACACTCGTGATCATATGACTAACAATGGTGTTATCAGCAACAACGCCGGGTATTTAAATACTTGGGCAGATGAAATGGCACGTGGTGCAGGGCACTTCATTCGCGATAACCGCCAATGGGATGCTTACTATCCATGGTTTCAGCAAAACGCCACCGCGATTTGGAATAATCGCCGTACTGACTACAACCTCACCTGGAATGGTTGGCTCGATAAAACGCCAAACGACAACACTCTGATCACCAGTAAATTTGCGAGCGCGGTAGCTTGGTTGCAATACACCCCAGTCGCCAGGCCCAACAATATTGGCGGTATCCACACAATTGTTAGCAAGCAAAACGGTATTGCAATTGATAGCGGTGGCTTAACAGCCGACGGCGCGGGAGTTATCCAGTGGGGCTTGAACTACGGACAAAACCAGAAATGGTTGTTAACCCAAAACGACGATACTTCCTGGAACATTATCAGCATACCGGCGTGGAAAGCTCTGGATGTTCCTGCTGGTACAACGGCGAATGGCGGTCAGCCGGTGTTGTGGTCTGCGAATCGCAATGACAACCAACGCTGGTGGATCGACCAACAAGCTGATGGGAGTTACAAAATCTGGAACAAGGCGAGTGGCGCCGCATTGGATAACTCAAGCTCTGCAACAAACGGCATGAAGCTTATTCAATGGGGTTGGAGTGGTGGAGATCAGCAGCGCTGGTTGCTTCAATAAACGTTGCTTCAATAAGCGTTGCTTTGATAAGTATTTCGTAAAGTGAGACTAACAGCCCATAAAGTAATTTATGGGCTGTGGGCTTCAATGTCGATGAAGATGGATCGATAAAAGCCACAGAGCAAGCGTATCGCGTTAGGTTTAGGTGAATTTGATAATACTGCTTCCGCTGTTTATAAATAGTTGATCTTTTTAAAAAAACCGAACAGTTTTTATGCTCGGTTTTTCTATTTTTTGGCTAACTAATACAATATTAATTAATATTACTTTCCCGCAGTTTCATTGCACTATCATCACGGCTCTTCAATTACATAACCTTTATTGCGCAACACCGCCAAATAACCATTCGGTTTCAACAATTCGATGATCGGCAAAATAGCAAAAGACGATTCGTTTTTTGCTAACGAACTTTCCGCTTCTGCAATCCAAAAATCTTGTTTTTGCTGAGGGACATTTTGTAAGCCATGCTCCTCCGCCAATGCGGCATTGAATACCGCCGCGTTGCAAATTTCATCCTGATCTGCATCGGGAAGTTGGCGCAATGCAGCTACATCGCCTATTGCCCAAGCGTTGGCGCGGGCCCGCATAGCTTCAAGATCTGTTTCAAGGCGCGTAATGGTTTTGGCAAAACAAGCGATATCATCCATTGGCATTTGTTTAAATTTTTTAATAATTTCTTTGGGCTTGTCGAGTTCAGTTGTAGTTCCCGGTCCGGCTTTGGTGACTTTATTTTCCTTTGCAATTTTACTTAACACCGGCATGATATTGGTTTCATCCGTAAGGCCACTTTTTTCGACGGCTTGTTCGTAGAGTTCGCGCGCTGCAAATATCGGACGCCAATTTTCAATACCGCTACTGCGTCCAATATATTTTGCTTTAAGTGCTAGCCAGCGCGTATAAAGCTCTGCGGGTATAATTTCCTTTAGCGTTTTTCCGTCAGGATTATTGCGTATACCTATGAGTGATGGCAGCAACATAATTTTACTAAAAGCATTAATATTCAGATGCACGTTCACACTCGGAGGAGTTATATATTCTTGTGATTGTGCCAGCACAGATTCTACTTGCCGTGAACGCCAGGTCATTTTTTTAGGTAAGGGTTTAAGTGTACCCATTATCCAAAGTACATGATCCCCTTTAGAGGCTTTCCACAAACCTGGGCCCGGTTGTTCGCCAATCACTAGCACTTCTTCGATGGGGTCGACGGCAGGTGAAGGGCTAACCTCAGCATTTTGACTACCATTGTTAATAGCATCTGTTTGTGCAGAGGCAGTAATAGAAAAAAACAGCAATAAAAAAATAGCAGTGACAAAGCGCATAAACTAAAGATCCTAATAATATTGTGGCTGCCATTAAAAATCAGTATAAAAATAACAGGCTGGAAAAGTGAGGCGGATTCAACCGCGAAGTGCATAACTGTTTAAGCAGCTAAAGCCGCCATTTCTTTTTGCATTAAAGCAGCGGGCGTTTTGAATGACAATGTTTTTCTGGGTCGATTGTTTAATTGATCGACTGATTTTTTTACTGCTG
>JANYIO010000078.1 GCA_025362015.1 Gammaproteobacteria bacterium
ATCTCCCTTTTCAGACGTTCCACCAGCGTTCGTTCTAGCGCTAGTAGGCAGCTTTGGCTGTTAATATTTGCAAGTAACTGTTTCTTGTTACCAATAGTTGTTCCTTGTTAAAAAAACAAAAACGCCAGGCTAAATAAGCTTGGCGTTTTTTTTTTACATCCGGCAATTATCCCCTCCAAAAAATATCTCCCTTGATCTTCACATCGGCACGGCTCTTGCGATAGCACCTCTCAAAGCTATCTAGCGTCAAGAAACTGTAGATTATGGCTATTCCAACCTTTACACAGTTAAACAACGTCGGCGGTAAAACCGCCATGCAATCCATGAGCGGTATCAGCAAGGGGAATTTTGGTATTCCGCTCTTGCTGATGATGATTTTGGCGATGATCATCCTGCCGATTCCTGCCTTTATGTTGGATGCTTTTTTCTCGTTCAATATCGCACTTTCTCTCGTGGTGTTATTGGTAAGTGTCTATGCCATGCGCCCGCTGGATTTTGCGGCTTTCCCTACCGTTTTGCTGGTAGCAACTTTGTTGCGGTTGGGTTTGAACGTGGCGTCTACACGAGTGGTGTTATTAAAAGGCCATGAAGGCGGTGATGCCGCAGGCAAGGTCATTGAGGCTTTTGGTGAGGTAGTTATTGGTGGTAACTACGCTGTGGGTATAGTGGTATTTGTGATTTTGATGATTATCAATTTCGTGGTGGTTACCAAAGGTGCAGGGCGTATTTCAGAAGTAAGTGCACGGTTTACATTGGATGCTATGCCGGGCAAACAAATGGCGATTGATGCTGATTTGAATGCGGGTTTGATCGATCAGGATGAAGCGCGTAATCGTCGCAGAGAAGTTGCAGCAGAAGCGGATTTTTACGGTTCTATGGATGGTGCGAGTAAGTTTGTTCGCGGCGATGCGGTGGCAGGCATCATGATCATGTTGATCAATATTTTTGGTGGTTTGGGAGTAGGGGTGGTACAGCATCGCCTTGCGTTTACCGATGCACTACAGAAATATACCTTGTTAACTATTGGTGATGGTTTAGTGGCGCAAATTCCTTCGTTGTTGTTGTCGGTAGCATCCGCCATTTTGGTGACACGGGTCAATACCTCGCAAAATATGGGCGAGCAAATGGTCTCGCAAATGTTTACATCGCCTAAAGCATTGGCGGTAGCGGCGGGTATTTTGATCATTATGGGGCTTATCCCCGGCATGCCGCATGTGGCTTTTATCGGTTTTGGTTTGTTGTGTGCGGCTATGGCCTACTACATTCATTGGAAACATGAACAGCCAGCGATAGTGGATGATGGTACCTATATCCCCTCCGGCAGCCGTCTGGCGAATGATTTCAACAGTGGTGGGGCGGCTCCGAATGCAACTATTGCCCCACAGCGCCAACCTTTGGCATTACCTCCCGGTGCGCCTGAAGCTACTGAATTAGGATGGGATGATGTCCAACCGGTTGATGTAATAGGGTTGGAAGTGGGCTATCGGTTGATTCCAATGGTGGATAAAAACCAGGGTGGTGAACTGCTAGGGCGTATTAAAGGTGTACGCAAAAAGCTTTCACAAGAAATGGGTTTTTTGATTCCGTCGGTACATATCCGCGACAACCTGGATTTGCTGCCGACCGGCTATCGCATTAGCTTAATGGGTGTAGAGGTTGCGGAAGCAGAGGTTTATCCGGACCGTGAACTGGCGATTAACCCCGGTCAGGTTTTTGGCTCGCTCGATGGCGTGAAAACCAAAGACCCAGCCTTTGGCCTGGATGCTATCTGGATTAACTCCAGTCAGAAAGAGCAGGCGCAAACCCTTGGCTACACGGTAGTTGACCCTAGCACTGTAGTGGCGACACATCTCAACCAAATTCTGCAACAACACACCTTCGAACTGCTTGGTCATGAAGATGTGCAAAAACTGCTCGATATGCTCGCGAAGACTTCGCCCAAGTTGGTCGAGGAGTTGGTACCCAATACCATTAGCCTGAATGTTCTGCTCAAAGTGCTGCAAAATCTGCTGCGCGAACGTGTCCCTATTCGTGATATTCGTTCCATCGCCGAAGCCTTGGCGGGTAGTACCAGTAAGAGTCAAGATCCCGTCGGTTTAACTGCCTTGGCGCGGGTAGCTTTAGCACGGCAAATCATCCAAAACATCATTCCCAACGAGCAAAAGCTGCCTGTAATCACGCTTGACCCAGGCTTGGAACAGTTATTGCTGAGTACGGTACAGCAGGCACAAAAAGCTGGCGCTGATGATGGCGCGTTTATTGAGCCGAGTTTGACTGACCGCTTACAGCAGTCTTTAACCAAGGCGGCACAAAAGCAGGAAATGGCGGGTAAACCCTTGGTGTTACTGGTTGCTGCGCCGTTACGAATGATGATGTCGCGTTTTGTTCGTCACAGTGTTCCCGATATGCGCGTTCTGGCTTACACCGAGATACCAGACAACAAACAAATTACGATTGATGCGAGTGTAGGAGGTTGATACTTACCTCCACGCTTAAGCTAAAAACAAAGTAGTTACAAACATAGTAGTTAAAAAAACAGTCGCCCAACTCACTGGGCAGGAGCAGAGTATGCAAGTTAAACGTTTCGTAGCCGCTGATATGCGCCGTGCGTTGGAACTGGTGCGCCAGGAATTGGGGCCAGATGCCATTATTCTCTCAAGCAGCCGCACCCCGGAAGGAGTGGAGCTGCTGACGACAATGGGTTCAGATAATGAGCTTATGCAATTACAACAACAACCGTTGGGCAAGATGGCTTTTGCTAGCGCATCGCCCATGATGAGCGATGGTGCTTGGTCTGAAACTGCCTTGCTTGAACGTGCGCCGCAAAGACAACCACAACCTTTTGCTGGTTCGAGTAGCTCTTCAGACAGCAATAATAGAGGAAAAACTGGCAAGCAGTTGGCAGATGATATTGAGCAAGCACGGTTGCGTATGATTGCAGCGCGTAAAGCTGAAGCATCTGCACAAGAGTTTCTAATGAGTAAAAATACTGGCGTAAAAACTCCTGTAGCGCGTAATTCAGGGGCAATTGATCATGCGTCTCATGCAAAAGCCGTGAATAAACAACAAGCTAATCTACAGACTGTGCAAAATCCAACTCTAGTAAGCAAAACCAAGCCAGTAATGAGCGCTGCTGAGCGTTATCCTTTGGTTGATCCAGTGCCTGTGGTGGTTAAACCTCCAGTTATTGCAAAGACCCCGGTCGCTGTCAAAGCACCCATTATGGTCAAAACACCTATTGTCAAAGCATCCGTAAAACCTACAGCAACAAAGACTTCTGCTCCAGTCTTAGCTAATTCACATAAACCAATCGTATCCAACGACATTCAATTACAAGAACTACAAGCAGAAATTGCGGATATGCGTTTCTTGCTGGAAAAGCAATTAGATCGCTTGGGTGGCAGCGCAAATCCTTTACCCGGCTCGCCGATTTTAGGCAGTGTAAGCCGCCGCCTCGAACGCTTGGGTTTGCCTGCTGAAGTAGTGAGCAATATCGCTAAGCATTGCAAAAAAAGTGGAAGTTTGAGCGATGCCTGGCCAGATGCTTTGGCGAATCTTGCCCATCAGTTACCCGTAAATGGCTGCGATATTGTTGATCAGGGCGGTATATTTGCCTTTGTGGGCCCGACCGGTGTGGGTAAAACAACAACCATTGGAAAATTAGCGGCGCGCTATGTGTTAAAACACGGCGCCGAACATGTGGCTATTATTACTACCGACACCTACCGCATTGCTTCACATGATCAGTTGCGCTCCATTGCACGTATTTTGCGAGTACCCGTACGGGTGGTTGATGAAAACAATACGCTTGAGAATTTATTGTATAGCCTGCGTCATTGTTCGTTAGTACTGATCGATACTGCTGGTTTTCGCCACGGCGATCCCCACTTAAAAACTCAGCTCACCAGCTTGGCACAACAACCACAAGTGAAAAGTTATTTGGTGTTGTCCTGTAATAGCCAGGAGCAAATGCTAAAAGCTTCGGTTCACGCATACGGTGTGGCGCGTTTACAGGGTTGCGTCCTTACTAAATTGGATGAAACTGCCAGCTTGGGTGAAGCTCTCGGGGTGGTGATGCAAAACCGTTTAGCCGTCGTATATACCACTGATGGTCAGGATATTCCGAAAAATATTGAGGTCGCGCGCGGGTACCAGTTAGTTGCCAAAGCCGTCGCTTTACTGAAAAGAAATCCAGCATCGGCAGTTTCTTAAATCCTATCTATACTCATTTCAAATGCTGGGTTAAACACGGCTTCTAAAAGGGTTGTCAGGAGTTAATAGTCAATGCGTCCAGTACAAGTCATTGCGGTATCCGGCGGCAAAGGTGGAGTCGGTAAAAGTAATATCTCCGTTAATCTCAGCATTGCGCTGGCCGAAATGAAACGTCGCGTAGTCTTGTTAGATGCAGACTTGGGTCTTGCCAATATCGATGTGCTCCTCGGCCTTAAAGCGACTTACACACTGACTGATGTGCTCGCTGGAACCCATTCTTTGGCTGAGGTTTTGGTAAATGGGCCTGCAGGTCTCAAAATTGTTCCAGCTTCTTCAGGCGTTCAACGGATGGCGTCATTAAGCGCTTCGGAGCATGCCGGTTTAATTAATGCTTTCAATGAGTTAAGCGATCAAGTTGATGTATTGGTTATAGATACGGCTGCCGGAATTTCAGACACAGTAGTGAGTTTTGTGCGGGCTGCCAATGAAGTTATTATCGTGGTCTGCGATGAACCTTCATCCATCACCGATGCTTACGCACTCATCAAATTGCTCAATAAAGAATACGGCCTGCAACGCTTTCGGGTAGTCGCCAATATGACGCGCAACCCGCAAGAAGGCATCAGTATGTTTAATAAATTGAATACTGTTTGCGAGCGGTTTCTTGATGTCACTTTACAGTTTGTAGGACAAATACCTTTTGACGAAAACGTACGCAACGCCGTGCGTAAACAAAAAGCATTATTGGAATTTGCCCCTACCTCTAAAGCAGCATTAGCGATTCGTAGTTTAGCGAAAGTGGTAGATCAATGGCCGTTACCGAGTGGTCCGAGCGGACGCCTGGAGTTTTTTGTAGAACGTTTACTTCATGCCGCCAATGAACGCTAACGAGAATGAGCTATGGCCGCAGTTGATAGGATAGCCATGTACGATAAATCGGAGCAAAGTATTCTCAATCTTCGCGTAGAAGAACACGCGATCCTGGTTAAACGCATCGCTTATCACATGATGCTACGCATGCCTGCGTCTGTTCAGGTAGACGATCTGATTCAAGCTGGCATGATTGGTCTTATTGAAGCTGCGCAAAAATACGATGGTTCACGCGGCGCCAGTTTTGAAACCTACGCCGGCATTCGCATTCGCGGTGCCATCGTTGATGAAATGCGTCGCGGTGACTGGGTACCTCGTTCAGTGCATCGCAATTCCCGTCGTGTCTCCCAAGCTATTTCCACTGTTGAAGCCCGCACCGGTCGCGATGCCCGTGATGTAGAGGTTGCCGCAGAATTGGGTATTAGTCTTGATGAATATTTCGCTATCTTGCAAGACACTAATGGCAGCCGTTTATTCAGCTACGAAGAAACTTTTGGTGAAGAAGATAGCAACATTGACGCAAGTGAAACTAGTAGTGCTTTTACCAGCCCGCTTGAAGGCATACAGCGTGAAGGGCTCAAAAAGGCCTTAGTAGATGCCATAGCACAATTACCTGAACGTGAACGCATGGTGTTAGCACTTTATTACAACGAAGAATTAAACCTGAAAGAAATAGGCCTGGTTTTAGGCGTGAGCGAATCACGTGTGAGCCAAATTCACAGTCAGGCAGCAGCGCGCTTAAAATCACGTTTGTCGGGTTGGCATAATGAATAATAAAATGGATCTTTGTAGTTTGCTTAACGTTTAAACGGTTTGTGTAAAATTGATGCGATAAGTAATAAAAAATTGCTTTTAGTGTCAAAAAACTGGCTAGATCGCCAACACTGGCTAGACTAACAATAAACCAAATTTCTGTAGGTGCAGCGGAGGTTTCCTTTGGATAAGAACATGAAAATCTTAATTGTCGATGACTTTTCGACAATGCGACGGATTATTAAAAATCTGTTGAGAGATTTGGGGTTTGCAAATACCCATGAAGCGGATGATGGTGTAACCGCATTGCCTATGCTACGAAGCGGTGATTTTCAGTTTTTAGTGACTGACTGGAACATGCCGGGTATGACCGGGATTGATTTACTACGCGCAGTTCGTGCCGATGAAAAGCTCGCCACCTTACCTGTGCTGATGGTTACCGCCGAAGCCAAACGCGATCAAATCATTGAAGCCGCACAAGCGGGTGTGAATGGCTATGTTGTGAAGCCTTTTACAGCACAAGCACTCAAAGAAAAAATCGAAAAAATCTTTGAACGTGTAGGATAATTTTGGTACTGGCTAAGTTTTCATGCACCGCCGCCATCAAAAAAATAAGGCATACTCATGGCATCTGACATTCAAATAGGTTCCGACATTACGTTAATAGATCCCAATAGCGATTTAATTGATGAATTAAAATCATGCGCAAAACTATTAACAGAAAAATTACAGAGTGATCAATTTGAAGATGCGTCAATATTAATTCAAAGTATGGTGCAAACGCGCGATCGCCATATGTTTCAATCAGTGGGTAAATTAACGCGTGGTTTGCATAACGCAATTGTTAATTTTCATGTTGATGCAGATCTCACCAAAATTCCTCCAAAAATTGCGGATTCAGATATCCACGATGCTTCCAGCCGCTTAAATTATGTTATTCAATTAACGCAAGCTGCGGCCGAAAAAACCATGGATATGGTAGATGAAGCATCGCCTATTGCAACAAATTTAGGTCAAGAAGCTCGCGCCTTGCGTGATGAGTGGGCACGGTTAAAACGCCGTGAACTGACCCCTGATGAATTTCGTGGTTTGTATGACCGCATGAATGATTTTCTTGAGCAAATGGAAGTCGGTACGGGGCGTTTGAATACGAGCTTACAAAATATTGTGCTAGAGCAAGGTTTTCAAGATTTAACCGGTCAAGTTTTAAAACGAGTCATTGGTTTAATTGGTGACGTTGAAAAAGATTTAGTACAACTAGTGTTATTGGCAAGCCATGTTGAAGAAGTAACTGGGCTTGCATCACCAAAAGCAGATGAAGAAGAAATTGAAGCTTTAATAGAAAAACGTAAATACGAAGCTGAAGGGCCACAAATAAATAAAGAACGTGGCAATGTAGTGTCTGGACAAGACGAAGTCGATGATCTTCTTTCAAGTCTCGGTTTCTAGAGGGTAGGTGCATGAGCTTCGGTGATGACGAAGATATTCTTCAAGACTTTTTAGTTGAAGCCGGCGAAATTATTGAACGCCTGTCGCAACAATTAGTTGATCTTGAACAGCGCCCGGATGACACTAATTTACTAAATGCCATTTTCCGTGGTTTTCATACCGTAAAAGGCGGTGCAGGATTTTTAGCGCTTACACCCATGGTGGAATGCTGCCATCTTACTGAAAATTTATTTGATATTTTACGTACAGGTAAACGTAAAGTTACTTCCGAATTAATGGATGTGGTTTTAGTTGCGCTTGATAGTGTGCATATTCAATTTGAAATTATTACCGCTCGCGGTGAACTTCCGCCAGTGGACCCAGCGTTAATTGCAGCGCTTGAACGGTTAGTTTCTTGTGCCGATTTGGAAGAAGCTACCACACAGGAAATTCTCGATACAGAAAATAATGCGATAGCTAAATACGTTGAATCAATAGCAGTTGCTGAACAAGAAACCGTTCCGCAGGGTGATATTACCGATGATGAATTTGAACAACTACTAGATGCTATTAGTGACGCGCGAGCTCCAGCCAAGACAATTGTGCCACCTGTAATTATTACAGAGACAGGGTCAGATGATATTAGCGAAGATGAATTTGAAGCCTTACTCGATCAACTGCATGGCAAGGGTAAAAGTCCAAATGCAAACATTGTAAAAACTCCGGCAGAAAAATCAGCACCTGTTATTTCATCACCTGCACCTACTGTCACAACATCAGCTGTTTCAACACCTAAAGCAGCTTCGTCGCCAGCTGGAATCGACAATGCTAGCGATGAAATTTCTGATGATGAATTTGAATCCTTGCTCGATCAGTTGCATGGCAAAGGTAAGGGGCCTGGCAAAGATACAGTTAATGAATTAGCCCTACCTTCGAAAGTTGCGTCACCAGTGAATACTACGCAACCTGCAAAACCGACGTCACCGACAAAAGTTTCTGCGCCCGTAGCTTCTCCAGTGAGCAATGCTGATTCTGATGTTATTAATGAAGATGAATTTGAATCTCTGCTTGATCAATTGCATGGTAAAGGTAAGGCGCCTGGTGTTACCTCTGTATCAACACCCGCGGCTAGTACTGCCAAAGCCATACCAAAACCTACGGCTAAAATTGAACCTGCAGCGCCAGCAAAAGCAAAAATTGAACCTGTTAAAATTGAAGCTGCCAAAGTGCCGGCAAGTGTTGCTGCTGCAACAGCAATTGATAAAGATGCACAACAAGGGGTTGAAACTACCGTTCGTGTGGATACGCAGCGCCTCGACGATATTATGAATATGGTTGGCGAGTTGGTGTTAGTGCGTAATCGTTTAGTGCGCTTAGGTAATGCTTCTGGTAATGAGGCGTTAGTAAAAGCTGTTGCTAATTTAGATGTAGTCACTGCTGATTTACAAACGTCAGTGATGAAAACGCGTATGCAGCCGATCAAAAAAGTATTTGGTCGTTTCCCGCGGGTAGTGCGTGATTTAGCGCGCAGCTTGAAAAAAGAAATTAATTTAGAATTGGTTGGCGAAGAAACGGATCTGGATAAAAATTTAGTGGAAGCTCTCGCCGATCCTCTGGTGCATTTGGTGCGCAATTCAGTCGATCATGGTATTGAGTTGCCGGATGTGCGCGTGGCAAATGGAAAATCGCGCATTGGGCAAGTGGTGCTCTCGGCTGAACAAGAAGGCGATCATATTTTATTGTGTATCAGCGATGATGGGGCGGGGATGGACCCTAATAAGTTGCGCCGGGTGGCAATAGAAAAAGGTATTTATGATGAGGACACGGCCGCACGTTTATCGGACATCGATGCCTTTAACTTAATTTTTGCACCAGGCTTCTCGACCAAAAAAGAAATCTCTGACGTCTCTGGTCGGGGTGTTGGTATGGATGTGGTGAAAACCAAAATTAACCAACTTAATGGTACAGTAGAAATTCAATCAGTCTTGGGCAAAGGCACACGTTTTCTTATTAAAGTGCCGCTTACGTTGGCCATTATGCCAACACTGATGATTATGGTTGGAACACAAACATTTGCATTGCCTTTAGTGAGTGTTAATGAAATTTTCCACATGGATTTATCCAAGAGCCATGTGGTGCATGGTCAAGATTGCATTGCGGTGCGTGATCAAGCCATACCTTTATTTTATATGAAAGATTGGTTAGTTAAAAATGCTGAAAGTCATTCGCGTAATGAATTTGCGCATGTTGTTATTGTTACTGTGGGAACACGTCGTGTTGGTTTTGTAGTGGATCAATTAATTGGTCAGGAAGAGGTGGTTATAAAACCTCTGGGTAAAATGTTACAAGGCACACCAGGTATCGCGGGTGCCACTATTACCGGCGATGGTACCATTGCATTAATTTTAGATATCCCTAGCTTGTTGCGCCGTTATGCAAAAGGTACAACATCCTGGGGACACACCTAAGATTTATATTCTTCTCGTAAGTTTGTCGAGTTCGATCAACTTTTTTATTTATCATTAGCATTTTTTTGGTTGCGGGAGGATGTTAATGCCAATTCGGGTACTAGTCGTCGATGATTCCAGTTTCTTTCAGCATCGACTGAAAGAAATTATCAATGAGCACCCTGAATTAAAAGTCATTGGCATTGCTAGTAATGGCCGTGAAGCGGTAGACAAGGCGAAAGATTTAAAGCCCGATATTATTACCATGGATTTTGAAATGCCAGTCATGGATGGTGTAACCGCCATCAAACTTATTATGGCTGATCGCAAAGTCCCTATCTTGATGTTCTCATCGCTGACTTATGAAGGCGCGCGCATTACTCTTGATGCTTTGGCGGCAGGTGCGCTCGATTATATTTCCAAAGATTTTGCAGAAGTTTCACGTAATTCTGTTGCATTGAAACAGAAACTCCACGAACGTTTGATTACTCTCGCGCGCGTCGGTCAAAATTATTCTCAACCAACACCCACAAGTAAACCTACAGCTGAGCCAATAGTAAAAAATACGGCAAGTACTACTTCCTTACCTATAAGCACCGCGCGCTCATATTCAACGGCACCATCGTCCAGTCAATCTGCATTTAGTTCACAAGGCGCACCTGTTTCTGCACAAGTTCATAATATTGTGCCTAATGTTGCAATTGCAAAATCTTCTCCGGCAAGTGCAGCACCGGATAGCTATCGCTTAAAAAAACAACCTAAAGTAATTGTGATTGGAGCTTCTACTGGCGGGCCAGTAGCACTTACCGATGTACTCCTGCAATTGCCACAGAATTTTCCGCAGCCGATTGTTTTAGTGCAACACATGCCAGAAAATTTCACCAAAGCTTTTGCCGAGCGCTTAAATAAACAATGCAATATTCGTGTTCGCGAAGCCGTTGACGGCGATCTGCTAGAGCCGGGTTTAGCATTGTTGGCGCCAGGTGGTAAACAGTTAATGTTGGATAAGCGCAATGGTGGGTGTGTGCGCGTTTTTGCGGATGATGACCGCGTGACCTACAAGCCCTCACTGGATATTACTTTTGGTTCGGCGGCCAATAGTTTTGGTGATAAAGTATTAGGAATTGTCCTCACCGGTATGGGATCGGATGGTTGCAAAGGCGCGCGTTTGTTAAAAGAGTCGGGCTCAGAACTTTGGTCACAAGATGAAGCGAGCTGTGTTATTTACGGCATGCCAATGGCTGTAGCGCGCGCTGGTTTAACGGATAGAGTGCTAGCTCTTAGCGACATAGGTACGCGTTTGGCGCGTGAGGTTGTTTGATGGATATTCTCAGTATCCTTGGCATCGTCCTTGGTTTTTCGGTCATTATTGGCGGAAACTTTATTGAGGGTGGTTCAATACATTCACTGCTAAATAGTTCTGCTGCAATGATTGTTATTGGCGGCACGCTCGCTGCCGCTATTCTGCAAACTCCGTTGCAAAGTCTTAAGCGTTCTCTCTTTATGTTCAGGTGGATTTTTCAACCGCCCTACAGTCCTTTTAAAGAAGGCATTACCAAACTTGTGAGATGGGCCAATGCTGCGCGTAAAGATGGATTGCTGGGGCTTGAACATATTTCGGAAACTGAAAAAGATCTTTTTGCCAGAAAAGGTTTGCAATTATTAGTAGATGGTCGCGAGCCGGAAGCGCTGCGTAGAATTTTAGAATCTGATTTAATTTTGGATGAGCAGCGCGATTTTGACGCGGTAAAATTTTATGAAAGTATGGGTGGCTATTCACCTACCATTGGTATTATTGGCGCAGTGATGGGGCTTATTCATGTGATGAATAATTTAGCAGATCCAGCGTTGTTGGGCCCAGGGATCGCGGTAGCTTTTGTGGCAACTATTTATGGTGTGGCTTTGGCAAATTTATTTTTTTTACCGGTCGCGAATAAATTGCGAATGTGTGTGAATGAACGGTCGCAATATCGCGAATTAATTATTGAAGGAATAATCGCCATAGCAGATGGTGAAAGTCCGCGTTCCATTGAACTGAAATTAAATGGCTACTTACATTAACTATCATGCTGTCATCCTCGCGCAAGCGGGGATCCAGATTTTAATGCTAAAACGTTTGCATTAATTATTTGTACAACCAGGAACTGGATCCCCGCTGCGCGAGGATGACGAATTCTCGATAACTGTACTGAAATTCTATTTTATGGAACGTCGTAAAAAGCAAGAAATACATATAAATCATGAACGTTGGCTGGTTTCTTACGCTGACTTCATTACTTTGTTGTTTGCATTTTTCGTGGTTATGTATTCAATATCGCAAGTTAACCAAAGTAAATACCGGGTGTTATCGGAATCTTTCGTACAGGCTTTTAATGTGCCCAGCGATTCCAAAACTAATCCTATTCCTGTAGATAAAATTAATCCTTCTAATTATGTGATAGCGCCTATCGAAATGGGTAAAACTGCAACTGAAGAAGGTGAAAAATCGCTGCCTATTTTACCTGTAGAAGATGCGGTAAAACCTGAATCCA
Organism: Gammaproteobacteria bacterium; assembly: GCA_025362015.1. Lineage (GTDB taxonomy): Bacteria > Pseudomonadota > Gammaproteobacteria > Pseudomonadales > Cellvibrionaceae > Cellvibrio. The sequence continues at coordinate 12,242 of JANYIO010000078.1, forward strand.
ATTTGCAAAGCCCAGCAGTGAATGGCAACACCAAAAAAGAAAACAACAATGAACTCAATCAAATTTCAGATTTAGTAAATCAAAAATTTGCGCAGCTTATTAATGATCAAATGATAAAAGTGTCGAGTAACGAGTATTGGTTGCAAATTGAATTGAATGACAGCATTTTGTTTCCATCTGCAACTGCTGAACCAAGCCCACAAGCACAGATTATTTTTACGGAAATTGCGGGTATTCTTAATCATTACAGTAACCCCGTTCAAATTGAAGGCTTTACCGATAACATTCCAATTAGCAATAGCCGCTATCCAACCAATTGGGAGTTGTCTTCTGCGCGTGCTGCGGCAATCGTAAAATGGCTTGTTGGTAAAGGCGTTGCACCAGAGCGTTTGGCCGCTGTAGGTTACGGTGAATTTCAGCCGGTTGCGCCAAATGATAACGAAGTGGGGCGGGCGCAAAATCGCCGCGTCGCGGTGATGATTGCTAAACGAAAAATAGAACGGCCCAAAGCCACTGTGTCGCAATTAAAACCGGCAGTACCAAAACCAGAAGTACAGTTAAAGCCAGATGTTAAGTGATTACTGCATTACTATTTTTAATACAAATTTCCTTTTAACACTGTCACGCAACTACCGATTAATTCCACTCTAGTGTCATGCACCACTAAGTCTAAAATTCCACGCCTTTTTGATAGCTGTTCCGCACGCAAAATATTCTTCCCCAATTTTTTACTCCATAGATTAGCTAAGCTGCAATGTGCTGAGCCGGTGACCGGGTCCTCATTAATTCCCACGCGTGGTGCAAAAAATCGCGATACAAAATCCCGGTCGTCAGTTGCACTTTTGGCGGTGATAATAACTCCACGAGTATTGATCTTTGAAATTTTAGTGAAATCTGGCTGGTAATGTAAAACATCAGCCTCACTTTCCAGCTCGAGAAGAATATCTTCGCCAGCGCGATAAGCTGCTGCAATATTGAGGTTTAACTGATTTATACCAGTATCCTCATTGTATAAAAAAATTCTACTTAGTAATTCCAATTGAATTTTTGGAAAATCTAACCTGATTTTATCTTTATCAACGTTTGCCTTTAAGATTCCGCTGAGTGTTGAAAAAATAAATTCTTGATTGGGCAGTTGCAATTCTGTTGCTAATATATGTGCAGATGCCAGGGTCGCATGGCCACATAATTTCATTTCACAACTGGGCGTAAACCAACGTAGCTGCCATAGATTATCGCTCTGATGAAGTAAAAAAGCCGTCTCGGATAAATTAAATTCAGCGGCTATCTGCTGTAGCCAGTAGTCAGGCATTATCTCACTGAGAATGCACACAGCAGCGGGATTTCCGCCAAAAGCTTTCTGGGTAAAAGCATCAACAATAAAAGCGTTAGCCGCAAAAGCGGTAGGGGAGGTATTTGTCATTCTAATTCCAAGTCTATGGTAGTTAATTTGCCGTGCTTGCTGATTGGCGAATAAGGATACATTTTAACTTGCTAATAAAAATGATACAGATCTAAAATAACGATTATTTACAGGTACAGATTTGCTTTGATAAATCTGTACCTGTTATGTTCGCACTCTTCTGTATTGGTTTTAACACTATCGGCGTTACATCATGGGCAATCTCTATCAGCAAATTGCAAACGAAATTATTACGCAAATTAATACTGGTCTGTATCAGGTCGGTGACAAATTGCCTGGCGTGCGTGCAGCAAGTTTACAGCGAGGTGTAAGCCCGGCAACTATTGTGGCAGCCTATGATATGTTGGCTAATGGCCGCTATATAGAATTGCGGCCACGCTCTGGTTGCTATGTGAGTTCGCCTATTCATCCAGATTTTTTAGCACCCGCTATATCGCAGCCAGCAATGACTCCGAGAAATGTTGTGGGTCAGGAATTGGTATTGCAATTAGCGCAACAATCGCAAAAAGCCGGTGTTATTAATCTGGGTGCTGCTGTGCCAGACGTAAGTATTTTACCTACGTTAGCGATTGAAAAATCAATTGTAAAAGCCGCTCGCCTTGAGCGTTTGCGAGTTTGTTCTTATGAGTTTCCACCAGGGAATCTTGAATTGCGGCGGCTGATTGCCAAACGTATGGCGCAATTGGGTTGCAACATAACTTACGAGGATATAGTTATCACCAATGGCTGTCAGGAAGCGTTGTTGCTCACTCTTAAAGCCATTACCAAACCCGGCGATACCATTGCGATAGAGTCACCAACTTATTATGGATTGTTACAAATTATTGAAAACCTTGGGTTAAAAGCGATTGAAATACCCACGGATTCAGAGCAGGGTATTTCGCTTGAGGCATTGCAGTTAGCCTGCGAACATTTTCCTATCAAAGCCTGTTTGGTCGTCAGTAATTTTAGCAATCCAATGGGCGCTTCACTCAGTGATCAGCAAAAAAAAGCATTAGTAAGTTTATGTAAAAAAGCCAGGATCAGATTAATTGAAGATGATATTTATGGTGATCTAGGTTTCAATTCTCAGCGGCCGAGTGTGTGTTCACGCTTTGACGATAAAGTCATCTATTGTTCTTCATTTTCAAAATCTTTAGCACCCGGTTTACGCGTGGGGTGGGTTGCATCCAAACAATTGGCAAGCACTATAGAACAATTAAAGTTTATGAGTAATTCAGCACTGCCAACAATTGTACAAGTTGCAGTGGCCGATATTTTAGCGAGTGGAAAGTATGAGCGCCACTTGCGTGCTGTGCGTAGCAAGCTGGCAAAAAGTATGCATGAAATGATTGTTGCTATTGAGCGATATTTCCCAGCTGAAACGCGCATAACTCAACCACAGGGTGGTTTTATATTATGGGTTGAGTTGCCGCTTGCAGGTGTCAAAGGAAAAAAATTCGATAGCTTTAATATTGCTTTACAAGCACTGAACGAAAATATTGCAATCACTCCCGGAAAATTATTCTCAGCAGCACAAAAGTATCAACATTGTTTGCGTCTATCTTCGGGTGGTGATTGGACACCGCGAAAAGAAAAAGCCTTAAAGCGTTTGGGTGAACTCATAAAAGATGAGCTCAAGGCTCATTCATAACTATCTACAAAATATATTAGCAAAACATATCAGCAAAACTATCAGCAAATATAGGTGCCATACTCGTTAATTTAAACGGCATAAACTTTGCAAAGCCCTAATGTATAGCTTGCGAATAGGCAAACTAGGCCTAAACTGACAGCAGCTTGACGCTTTGAGGATTCTTTCCGTGCGCGTTATTACAGTAGCCAACCATAAGGGTGGAGTAGGTAAAACCACAACTAGCGTAGCACTTGGCGGCTTGGCGTCTGCTCAGGGCTATCGTGTACTGCTGCTGGATATGGATCCGCATGGCTCGCTGAGTACTTATTTTCGTCAAGATCCCGACACGCAAAAACTCAGCACTTACACCCTTTTTCAAGAACGCAAAGAGTTAACTTACGCCAGCGTAAAACGTTTAATTTTAGCAACCGATTATCCCAAACTAGATTTGTTTCCTGCCGCGACTGCTTTGGCAACTCTAGAGCGGCAGGCCATTGGGCAGGAGGGTATGGGGTTAGTGATTGCACGTGCGTTAGCATTAATTTATGACGATTATGATTTTGTGTTTATCGATACGCCACCGCTACTCGGCGTGTTGATGATTAATGCTTTGGCCGCCTGCCAGCATTTAGTCATTCCTGTGCAAACTGAATTTCTTGCGCTTAAAGGTTTAGAGCGCATGGTACATACCCTTAATATGATGAGTAGCTCGCGCAAAAAAGTGTTGTCCTACTCTATTTTACCGGTGATGTATGATCGAAGAACGCAAGCCTCTATCAGTAGTTTGCGTACTATTCGCAACACTTATCCTGATGATGTGTGGCCTGCACATATTCCTGTAGACACCCGTTTTCGCGATGCTAGTAAGGTAGGAGTACCGCCGCATTTGTTTGATGAAAATACTCATGGCGTAGTGGCATATCGCTCATTTTTTAAATGGCTTTTACAAAAAATGACAGTCGAGTTTGGGTCATCGGTTATGGCCAGTGCAGGTCCTCAGTTGGATAGTAGTGCGGGTGGTATTTTATGAATGAAATAAAACCCCCCAGTGACAGTTTGTATGATTATTTTGAAGAATTGTTATCAGATGATGAAGAAGCAACTGCGCCTGCTGAGCAATTATCTATTTTTCCAATTGAAATTCCAGCTGTCAGAACAACCTTGGCAGCAACGGCACCTCCAGCTGCTTTAGCGAGAAACACAGAGGCAAAAGTAACCACGGCTAAACCGCATTTTGCAGACCCTATTGCTGAACAAAAACAAAAGTTGCAAAAATTATTGCATAGCGTGCGACCTAAAATTGCGGTGGCACCCGTTGTAAAAGTTGCAGAAGTTATTGCTCCGGTGGTTACTGCTACACCTTTTCGCATAAACCCTAATGAAATACAAGAATGGAATCTTGAGACGAGTCCCGCCATTGTTGTAGAGGCTTTTACACCGCCAATAGAAATAGCTGAGCAGCAGGTTGCAGTGCATTATCAAATGCCTGGTTTGGAATGGCTGCCTAATGGCCTACCGCAGTGGGCACAAACGCGCTTTGATGTATTGTTATTTAAAGTCTCGGGATTAACGCTTGCAGTGCCTTTAATTTCATTGGGTAAGATTCAGCCGATTAACGATGAGTTGACGCCTCTGTTTGGGCAAGCTGATTGGTTTATGGGGTTGCTACCTACATCGGCTGGTAAAATTCGCACAGTGAATACCGCAAAATTTGTTATGCCTGAACGCTACGATGAAAATTTCGCTAAAAATGCCAAGTATGTTGTCTCCATTAACGGTGTGCCTTGGGGCTTGGCGGTTGATTCGGTGAACCAACCCATTCGACTTGAACCCGATGCGGTGAAGTGGCGCACTAATCGCAGCAAGCGCCCCTGGCTTGCTGGTACGATCAAAGAGCATATGTGTGCTTTACTGGATATACCCATGATCGGCCAAATGCTAATGGACGCCGATAAAAACTTCGTAAAAAGTCGTTTGTGTTAAGTAAGGGTAGTTGTTATTGCCATGCATTTATCTGATGGCATTACGTTGCCAGAGTCTCCAACACATTATCAGAATCTCAAACTAGCCACAGTCCTCAGCTAGCCACTTTCTTCCCCTAGCGACAGTCTTCACATGGCAAGAGTCCCCATCATCTATCAGGTAGCTTCCGCCGGCTTATCAGGAATGACGAGCAGATCACAAAGCCAGAAAGCTGTGGGAGTGTCCTGCCATTCGCAGAATATACCGGCGCTGGCTTGAGCTATTATTTCTGTTGGATTGTAAGTAAGTTTTTTGAAATGGGGGGATAACACGCTGTGATCGATCTCGCCAACTTAGGTATAGGCACCGGCGGCATGACCACGCCAATGGCTACTGTGCTTGTCTCCTTAATCGGGGCTGTTGCCACTATTATTGCTGCATCTATGCAGTTACGCGTTGCCTGGCATAAAGAGATGCTGGCGCGCGCTGGACACAAACCTGTTACCCGAAAGGCAAAGCGCGGCCCAATAGTTGCGGTAATTGTGCTGTTGCTTGCTTCGGCCGTTGGCGGCTTTACCCTATCACAATATCTGGCGACTGGGCGACACAGGAACGATGCGGCACTGGAGGCTGAATTACGCGGCCGTATTAACCAGCTGACCGCTTCGGCACAAAGTTTGGAGAAGATACGTCTATTTGGCCAGGAAGATCTTTTACGTCAACTACGTGCCGAAGAATCGTTGCGTGTCGGTAGCGACGGTGTGGCCACGATACTGGGTGTTGGTAAATGTGTATCGGCATCTACTGAAGCAAAATCCTGCAACGAACAAAATGCATTGCCGTTACAGTTGTGCGTTGAGATCCCAATCACGGTATCTGTTTCGGCAATTGATCTGTTTGCGCGCAGAGATGATGTGCTCAGCCCTTGGCACGAACGACGCGTGATTGCTGGCCAGGATTTTGGCAACGGGCGCTTTAGCGAAAAGCCACGCGAGCGAATGATTAGCGAAAAATTGAAGCAGGTTTGCCAGGGCGTAAGTTACTGGAACAGTGAATTTAGTTTACAGGCGCGGATGGTGGTGCACTTTACCGCGGCCGAGAAGCTGGAGCCGCCCCAGAAACTAGAGGCGAGAGAGCAACTGGAGCCGGCCCAAAGACTAGAAACGAGCCAAAAACTTAAAACGCTAGAGAGCATAGGGCGTGATGTGTTAGTGCCTACTACAACAAGCCCGGCGGCTAATGCTGCGCTCAGTCCTGAGGTAACTTCTGAGCTAAGCCCTGAAGTAAGTCCTAAGGTAAGTCCTGACGTAAGCTCTGCGGTGAATCCTGAAGGGAGTTCTGCAGTCGCTGCTGAGGCGAGTCCTGTAGCAATTCCGATAACAGCGCCTATAGCAGTCCCTATAACAACGCCTGTAACAACTAGAGAATAGATTGAAACTCAGCAACAATTATTGCAATCGTCACTTCATTTGCACGCGTGGAATTAAAAATATCGAGATACTGGCAGAGCAGGCAGCCTCGGCTATAGTTATAGCAAAGCGTCACAGTCTGAATTCTGCAACCCATCATTGTAATGCCCGGAAAAAAGGTACTACTCTGAATATGGAAGTGCTCTGAGGAAAAAAGTATGGCCAATGATCTAATAAAAAATAAGAGTTCTGATGATCCTGTATTGCAGTGGGTTACTTTTCGTTTAGACGGTGAAACTTACGGAATTAATGTGATGCAGGTGCAAGAGGTTTTGCGCTATTCAGAAGTTGCTGCAGTACCTGGTGCACCATCATATGTGTTGGGAATCATCAATCTGCGCGGTAATGTTGTTACGGTGATTGATACCCGCCATCGCTTTAATTTAGCCAGTGGCGAGATTACTGATAATACCCGTATTGTTATTATTGAAACTGATCGCCATGTGATTGGCATATTGGTGGATAGCGTGGCTGAAGTGGTTTATCTACGTCAATCAGAAATTGAAATGGCCCCGAATGTTGGCAATGAAGAAAGTGCAAAATTTATTCAAGGCGTATGCCACAAAAATAATGAATTACTTATTTTAATTGAATTAAATAAATTATTGACCAGTGAAGAGTGGTCTGACTTAGAGGATGTATAACCGGGAAGATGTATAAGAAGAGAAGATGTATAAAAAAATAAAATGTATAAAATTGCTGTAACTGAATAACCTAAGTTGCACATAGATGAGAAGGTAGATGACTATGTCAACACTTGAAATTGAACTCCTTGGCAGCTTGCTATTAAGTGTAATTGCGCTAGCAGTTGCTCTTAAAAGCCTCGCCAGCTCACGCCAACAGGCACTGCAAACAGAAAAATTGTTTCAGCGGTTAACACGCGAACTTACTGTGTCCGCGAGTGGCTCAGTCGGCATGGGGCAACGTTTGTTGTCGATGGAAAGACGTTTACAAGCAGCTCCGCCAACCACTCAAAAAATTGACTATCACAATGATGAGGATTTTCAACCTTACTCACAGGCGGCACAACTATTCAAATTAGGTTTGGATAGCGAAGAAGTTGCTCGTCGTTGTGGTTTGTCTCGCGCAGAAGCTTCGTTGATTCAAATGATGCAGATGAAAGCGAATAGTGTTGGATAATTGCTAATGTGCTTTTCGAAATTTAATTCAATGACTCTCCAAGGAAATCATGAGTAAACCAATCGTTCACCAAAACCCATTGTACAAATTGCTGTGAGATGAAAATCTGGATGAATTCAATAAGCGCAAACAGTCGGGGGAAAATACGGCAGGGCAGTTGTGTAGTGGAGATTTCCATGGGCTCGATTTATGTATTTAACTCGTTATCTATGTTCACTTAATTTTTATCGCTCCAAAAAAACCACGCTATGAAGCGTGGTTTTTTTTATAAGGCCCACCTAAAGTCCGTGAGCTTATTCACGATTTTATTTTTTAAATTCCATTTTCAAAAACATACGTTGCAACCATTTTTGCTGGCAAAGTTGCTATGAATTGTTTCCCTTGTTTTACCACGGTAAACGTCTGCGAACTGCTTGATTTATTCACCACAACTACCACGATTTTATTGTCTGGCGTTAACCATGCAATATTTGAAAGTTCTGTTGTGACATCAGTACTGGAAATACGTAATGATCCTGTAGGAATAAATTTAGAGAATTGTCCCACCATGTACACTTCTGGTGTTGCCCAATAAGCATCATTACTTGCTACCGATTTAATAAATAAAGTCGGGTCTGCATGGAATGGTCCTTCATTGGGTTTATTGTTTTGGTCAATCATCGTCACCCAGAAATTATAAGAGCGAGACCAGTTACGGAATGCTGCTATAACTTTGGCCATGCCGTCAGTGCCCCAAACAGATCGCTCGGTAAAATAGAGGTTTTTGTTTGGCCATAGGTTGTGATGTTTAGTCATTTCAGAAACGTCACCACCGTAGTCATGCAAGGCACTACCATCCGCCGCTGCGGCATATTCGGGATTACTCCAAATCGGTGATGTCCACGACACCAAATTATCGAAATTATGATCGTGTAACCACAATTCGCAATCGGTTATGCCAGCACTTTTAAGTTTCTTTTTCAACGAAACTGCAACACGACCTTCCTGGTCAGGCGTGATTCCCATGGACGGCATAGACCCAACAACGTGCCCTGGTTCATTCTCAAGTGTGAGCGCTTGAATATAAATTCCTTCTGCGCGATACGCTTGAACAAACTTGGACAAGTATTCAGCATAATCATCAATGTGAGCATCTAATAAATTACCGCCGTTCATAACCCCGCTGTCTTTCATCCAACCTGGTGCGCTCCAAGGAGATCCGAAGAATTTCAGTTTTGGATTGATGGCCTGCGCCTCTTTGATAATTTGAATAACATTAACGGAGCGACCGGTTTTCGACACGCCAGTTTTATCACGATCAATTGAAAAGGCAGTGTTTGGATTGTCTTGATAACTGTACCAACTTGTACCCGCAAAATCAGATGTACCGATTGGTATCCTGAACAGATTCTCACCTGTACCATTCACCGGATCAACTAAGGTTGTGAGTACTTCTGTCCGCGCAGCTTTCGACATAATCAACAGGTTTTCTATCGTTGTATGCTCAAATGATGACCCTACTCCTAACATACTTTGATAGGTGGTGGACGGATCAACATTAATCACGGTTCCTGTTGTACTGTTTCCAGTTGCTATCGACAGGGCTGGCTGAGCCGCTAGCTTGAAGGGGATAGGCATCGGTGCTTTATACCAGGCATCCTGCATAGGTGCGACTTCTGAACTCCAAGTGACATTTACATCATTGGTTAAGACACACTTAGTAGGCATGGTGACCATAACAGCGCCGCCATTGGCTGACCAGTTTTTCGAAAAGTCTTCGGCATAAACTTCAAGTTTATAAGTGGCTGATAAAGTGAGATCATCCAAGCTAAAAGAGGTGCTAGTAATAACTTTATCAACTTCAATACCATTAACGATTAGGTGATATACCTTCACTGCATCGTTATCGGTTGAAGCATTCCACGCGAACGAAGCCCGATTACACACGGTCTTAATTGACGAAGCAATCACACTAGTAGCAGAAGGTGCCTGACTGTCGGGCTTTGGAATAGTAACGGTAACTACGCTACTGTTTGAAGAGTTATTCCCAGCGCGGTCAACTGCAACAATAGAATAGGTCAGTACGCTACCTGATGCTTTTCCTGTCACAGGAAAGCTTGTAGTAGATGTTTCCCCAACCAGAGTACTGCCCTCATAAATGCGATACTTGCCCACACCATAGTCGTCGGTAGACGCTGTCCAGGAAAGCATTACATTACCCAAAGCATCCCTAATACCTGTCTCGCCAACCACATTCACTGGGCTGGTAGGTTTAGTAACATCGAGGCCGTTGAATGTAAGCTTTACCCAATTAACGTTGAAATTTTTACCTGAATAGGCGAACCGTAACTTAGACTTGCCAGCGGTAAAATAACCTTTGGAAGACAGTGTGGTCCATTTTTGCCAATCTCCGCCATCTACATCGATATTGCGTGAAGTAACAAGATTTCCGTCCTGTAATACAGAGATTGCACCTGTTGGGCCGAGATTGGATGCGATTCTGTATTCAACGGTGTAGCCACCTTCCTGAGAAAGGGTTACATCATATTCCGTATAATCCCCCGGTTGAATCCAAGCTAAGTCCTGTCCGGTTCCACCAGGCGAACAGCCAGGATCATTTAAACAAGGCTCTGCTTTTACTGAACCGAATTTAGCAGTGAAATTCTCTGCTTCGATCATAACCGCTTGGCCAACATCAACCGATGAGCTGGATTTTGAAGCAGCTGACGACCCAACAGAAGAGCTACCCAAGCCGGTAGGCGTTAGGCTAAACCAATTAACATTGAACTGCCTACCGCTAACATATAAACGTACTTTTTGTTCACCAGCGGGTAAATTAACGCTCGCGTTCACAGTAGTCCAATTTTGCCAGCCACCGGTATTGGGGATAGCAGTTGTCGCTAAGGTAGTACCGTTGTCGCTTTGGAATTGGACTTGCCCGGTACTTTCTTGAGTGGCCACTCTGTAAGCAATTGAGTAAGTGCCCGCTGCTGGAACGCTAATGTAGTAGTCAACCCAATCGCCAACATCTAACCAGCCTACGTTCTGCCCACCACCAGTGTCACCTGTGTTTTCGGTTTGTACTCCTTGCATATCACAGTAGCCTTCGGCCTCAATACGACCAATATTTTTTGCAGTCGCGTTAGCGCAAGGGCCACTAGGTTTGCTGGATATACTTGAGCTGCTGCCAAGGGTAACTGTTAGTTCGAACCAGTTAATATTGAATTGTCTACCGCTAATAAAAAGGCGTATTTTCTGTTCACCGGCGGGTAAATTAACGTTGGTGTACACAGTGGTCCAATTTTGCCAGCCGCCAGTATTGGGGATAGCAGTGGTTGCCAAGGTATTCCCGTTTGCGCCCTGGAACTGCACTTGCCCAGTGCCTTCTTGACTGGCAACTCTATAAGCGACTGAGTAAGTGCCTGCTACTGGAACATTAATGTAGTAGTCAACCCAATCACCAACATCTAACCAGCCTACGTTTTGCCCGCCACCGGTGTCACTCGTGTTTTCGGTTTGTATACCTAGCATATCGCAATAGCCTTCAGCCTCAACACGACCTGCAATGCTTTTTGCAGTTGCGTTGGCGCAAGGACCATTGGGCTTACTAGATACGCTGGATGTACTGGATAAACTAGCTTTGCTTGATGGAGTAGATGAGCTGCTGGCAACGCTGCCCTGTAACTTGAACCAATTAATGTTGAAAGATGCCCCACTGATATTCAAACGTACTTTTTGCTCACCCGCAGACAGATTGACATCCGCAGTCACATTTACCCAGGTTTGAAAACCACCGGTCATTGGAATTGTGGTCGTTGCTAAAGTACCGCCACTGCCAAGGAACTGAATTTGACCGGTGCTTGAAGCGGAAGCCACTCTGTAAGTAACTGTGTAAATACCTGCTGTAGGTACATTAATCTTGAAATCTATCCAATCACCTACATCTAACCAGCCAACATTCAGGCCTCCTCCCGCGTCAGTGGTAGTTTCTGTTTGTATACCCAGCATAGCGCAGAAGCTTTCGGCCTCAATGACTCCGGCAATGCTCTGGGCTTTACTTGAGGCACAGTCCAGCGGTGGCGTAACGCCCGGTTTAACAGCGTCGTAGAAATCTTGATGCCACTGAAGCCCGGGATTACCATTTTTAATGTTATTTTGAGCAAAATTAATCATCCCCGCAAAAGCATTTGCCGGTGGAGTGCCGCCATTTTTGATAAAGCTTTTAACACTGCTATAAATATCGTTGGGCTGCACCGTCCATAAGGTTTTGTCAAAGTACATTTTTTTAAATGACCAAGGGAAGTAACCCACAGTATTGTTTATTGCCCAGTCTGTCATGGCACGCAGGATAGTGTTTGTGTCTTCTCCATATTCACCCAAGAAAAGCGGTACGCCTAGATTGTTAGTGATTGCGCTTCGTCCATTTAGGTCATTAATGCCCGCTGCATTACCGAAAACATAATGGTGGGTTTCATAAACCAAATTGCTGTCCCATGCTGCAGATACATTAGTCGCTGCACTTGTTGCTGGATTTTTCCAATCCAGAACGCTCATGTCAGAACCCCACCAATTACCTTCAGCCACGATGATATGGTGCGTATCCACTTCGCGAATGGCGTTACGCATTTTGATATACGCAGGCATCATCTCTAATTCTCTACCAGCTTGTGGCACTGGTTCGTTTAGGAGGTCATAGCCCCAAATAATCGGCTCATTGGCATAATGTTCCGCAATGTGGCGCCATACTTGGCTTGCGATTGCGACGTTATTTCCATCCCAAAACTTTACCGTATTGCGCGGCTGACTCGAGTTGGAATCCACATTGTCACTATGGTCTCCCGGGTTCTGGTACCCTGGTGCTGAGTGCATATCAAATACAATGTATACACCCTGCGCTTTGCAATATTTTACTAAGTTGTCGAAGTAGACGAAGCCCTCGTCACTCAGTTGGCCATTTTGCCAAAACATATTGTAATGAAATGGCACGCGGACAGAATTAAATCCCAAGCCTTTCAAATCAATAATAGTTTGCTCAGTAACATAATTTAAACGCCACTGCCGTTCAAATTCTTTGGCTTGAGTCATGTTGCCGCCAAAGGCACTACTTAGGCTATTTAAAAATTGCGTATGAGTTCTAAACTCGAACTCTCCCATCATTAAGTATCCTTCCCATAGCAGCCAGTTACCTAAATTCATTCCTTTGAATTTTAGTTCATTACCATTTTCATCAAGAACTTTGGTGCCCTGCGTATGCACAAATTGCGCGTTCACTTGGCCAGTAAATAGGCTTAACGCCAAAATAAACGGATACAATATTATTTTCTTTTTCAACAGCATGTCGCATAAGCGATTTATTATCGACTTCATACAAACCTCTATTTATTAATTATTTATCTAAGGAAGAGGACCATCCTATTTTCAGTAACACTTTGCACCGAGCAATCACTAGTCAGTGCTTGATTGATGTTATCTAAAGAACATGAACTGCAGGTCGTGTATTACAGAGCCAACCAACGTCTACACAATTAAAATACGTAGAGTCGAGCAGCTAGGGCGCGAGAAAACTCATTTTTATTTTCTTGAGTCTGCTTACGCAATTGAACCCTATTAAAAATTAACAACCGCTGTCGTCCGATTTAGGTCGCACTTTTTCAAACCATTAAAGAACAAAGTTTGTATTAATTCACACGAGTTATTTACACGACATCAATTTCATCTTTTCTTTCAAGAAGCTGGAAAAATGTATTAATCCGCGACATCTAATTGGAATTGTGAGTTATTCGGCGCCAGATACGCATGTTTTAGAATTTTCAATTAGATAAGAAAATTGAGACGCAGTACTAAAAATAATTTTTGATGCGTTATTTTGTTAACGCAAAAAGATTGGCATTTCACGTTTGTTTTAAGTGTCCGTAATTTTTAACAATTACCTTATGGATGATTTAACAGGTTTTCGCTGAGTTGGGAGGAAGACGTATTGCGCTTGGAAGGCTCATTTACGCAACAGGTAATTCTTTGCTGGAGATAAAAGACAAATCCTTTAAAAATTTACATGATGACAAAACCTTGCTTTTGGTTGAACTGTGTTGCAACCAAATTCAATTGTTAGTTTGCGTGAGGTGGATGTGTGACAAAGGACGATTTCGTAGATGGCATTCCTTGTCGTGAACGGTACTAGACGAACTCTCGATTATATTGCGATTCGTTGATTGATAAGCGGAAGCAAAATCTGTGACGCGACCACCTCCGCTTTTTCAAGCCATCCAAAAAATTTGCGCATCAATCTATCCACCTTTTTAATTAGCTGCTGCAGCCGTAGGAGCTTATTCGTACTGGATGATACCTGCTAAAAAACCGCATTGTTCTAAATCGTTGTGTGCTCCTACTTGAAATATTTGGGAGCCAGATCACAACGTTTAAATAAAAAGCCGAATGGATTTAAGTGAAAGTTTCCACTCGTTCATTACGAAGTTTTAGTTTGTCCATCAGCGTTACAGGCATTCCTTTATGATTTTCAAGGTGTTACGTTCTATTAATTGACAGTCCTGATAAATGAATACTTCCTGAGAATGTGCCACATTTAAAGCGGCATTCACCAAACGGCAGGTACGACATAACTCAGGCGTATCGATTAAAAAATTTGACTACAGTTGGCGTGCAATTTCTTTGCAGATATCGCAAATCCTTAAAAATGATAATTATGAGGTAAATATGAAAACTAAAATAAAGAAATGTGTTAAGACGTTTTTCAAAAAGAAAATGGCGGCAGCGATCTTTGCTTCCGCTGCAGCCTTTAGCATTAGCGTTGATGTCCACGCCCAATATGTTCACACCAATGGAACCAAAATTGTTGATGCCAATGGAAACCAGTTGTATATGTCCGGGATGAATCTCGGAAACTGGCTCGTGTGGGAAGGTTATCTAATGATGGGAGATTACAATTACCGTACCCATACACAATTTTTCAATAGTTTGAAAAACTCTTTGGGTGGCTTCGATCAAGCTATGGCATTCGAACGCGAGTGGCGATTAAATTACGTTACTGAAAAAACAATTCAAGAGTTAAGTGGCCTAGGCTTTAACTCTATACGTGTGCCTTTTAACTACAAGTTGTTTTGGTATAACGGTGCGGTGAGCGATGCCGGATTTGAATATATTGATCGCCTCGTATCTTACTGTCGCAATAATCATGTCTACATTCTATTGGACATGCACGGTACACCAGGCTACCAAAACCCAGGTGACCATAGTGACAACGGCGATTCGAGTGCTAACCAAAACCGCGGCTCAGTAAAGTTTTGGGACGGTAATAACGTTGATATCGCAGCACAGGTATGGCGTCACATCGCAAATCATTACAAAAACGAACCTGTTATTTGGGGTTACGACCTAGTTAACGAGCCAGTACCGCAGGATGGTCGTGAATATGAGTTGCTACCATCTATGGTAAGAATGCGGAACGCCATTCGTGAGGTCGATAATAACCACACCATTGTTGCCGAAGGTAGCTGGTGGGGCTCCGACATGTCGAAAATTGATTGGAGCGATTCGAACACGCAATCTCGAACCGGTATTAATAATCGGTGGGACAATAATCTCGTTTATGAGACGCATCATTACGTTGGCGGTAATGCCGCAGCTATCGGTGATTTAAACGGCCGCGTAGACACAACTAACAGGCTTGGTATTCCTTTGATTCTAGGCGAATACGGTGAAGACTCTCCGCAAATATTACGTCAAATGACAGATTGGTCGATACAAAGAGCCGCCGGCTACTTCCCATGGTCGTTCAAAAAAATGTTCCACGACAAAACTTTGTGGACCGTGCAATCAAACGGCATTTACGACCAAGTTAGAAACTCCATTAACTCGGGGGAATGGTTCGTAAATGGTGGTGCTCAGGGTATGGTAGATTTTGCGCGCAACAATATTGCTAACGGCGCTCCAGGTTTGCAGTGGCATGACGATTTCTATCAAGCAGTACGCCCACTTAACATTATAAAAAGCAGCTCAAGTTCATCCACTAACTCATCTTCAAGTTCTTCATCAAGTTCTTCGGGATCTTTTACGAAGCAGATTGAGGCGGAATCTTTCACAGCAATGAGTGGTGTACAAACTGAGAACACGTCTGATACAAACGGCGGTCAAAATGTCGGCTGGATTGACGCGGGCGATTGGATGGCTTTTGCGAATATCACTTTCCCAACAAGCGGGACTTATAGAGTCGAATATCGTGTAGCAAGTCCAAGCGGCTCAAGTTTATCCCTCGATTTGAATTGGGGTACTATCCAACTTGGTCAGTTACCTATCCCGGCCACAGGAGGCTGGCAAAATTGGCAAACAATTAGTCAGGCTGTCACCATTAATGCAGGCACTTACTCGGTAGGGGTATATGCGCAGCAAAGTGGTTGGAATTTAAATTGGATTAAGTTTACAAAGTTGTAAGTTCGAAATTAAAAAATGGGCGGGTTATCCGCCCATTTTTTTAGAGAAATTTTCCTCTATATTGAACCGACTACTAAAGTAAGTCGCTGTACTCATGTTTCGTAGTTGCGAGTAATTTAACAATAACTAGACGTAAATTACACAGGCATACTTTTGCGAATAACCTCACTAGCTTTAAAATTAATACGTCAATTTATAAATTACGTTTTCGTTAATATCATTGGCACTTAAAGTTAATGGCCGTACGATTATTTATATTTGAAATGTATTAAGGAGAACACAAGGGTTATCTCGCGATCCATTAACTTGCACATAGCAAGGTTAAGCGATGACAGAATAGTCGACGTTGGATACGCTTGCTAATATTGTCAATGGACATACCAAAAATATCGCTGCTATTGAATTAATTTTTCCATAGTTTAACTAGCATTGGCTCCATGGCCTTAGCCAAAATCTCATACCCTTTTTCATTAGGATGCAAAAAATCTGGCATTATATCTTTTGACAACACACCATTTTCTCCCAGAAATTTACTATTAATATCCAGAAAGAAAATTTTCTTATTGTCGGCATAAGCAGAAATTATCACGTTTACTTTATTATTGATCTGACGCATGACGCCGTCAGGTTTTTCATCACGCGGAAAAATCGCCAACAATAAAATTTTGGTATTAGGCAAACGTTGTTGCAGTTCGTCAATATTACATTTAATACCAATAGCAGTCGTTTCAGGATTCTCATATCGATGCCCAGTGTTATTAGTACCAATTAAAAGCACGACGACCTTTGGATTAATCCCTGCTACCTCTCCGTGCTGCAATCGCCATAAAACATTTTCGGTTCGGTCACCACTGAACCCCAAATCCAGCGAATGACGATTACCGTAATACTTGTTCCAAATATTAAACCCCCCGGTTTCCCAACCATGCGTGATGGAATCGCCAATAAATACCAAATCGACTTTATGTTCTTTAATGTATTCCAGCTTTTGTTCATGGCGCGGAAGCCACCAGTCAATTGACCAAGCCTCGTTCAGCATAGATGGAGTCACAGAAACAGTTTTATAATCAGGACAACTTGCGTTGGGTGTTCCAGTTAGTTCGTACTTGATATTGGCGATACTTAATTCTCCAGTACCACTAGATTCCAAACCAAATGGTTGGGTAAGGCCACTGAAATCGTCACCTTCGCGCGCAAAACATTTTAACGAATATGAAAGATGCTGCCAACCTTTTCCCTGCAACGCGCGGCCAGGAAGTAAATAAGGAACGCTACGCTCACACTCTCTACCGCAATTTATTTTGAAAGCCAGGCCACCCTTCGTTAAATCACTCACGTTGATATCAAACGATAAAATGCCATGCTCGATATATTTTTGCGCGTCAATAGGAGTGCCACCCTCAAAGGTTATAGCTGCGCGCCACGCCTCTTTCCAATGCATTGTAATAGCATCGCTGTTCGTAGTTTTTGATGAAAGTTTTGCTGTGACTTCACTTTTCGGAACCTTAGGGTTTGTAGCCTTTGGAACCGTTACACTCGTGTCGCTTAACTCTTGTTGCGACTCTAGGTCAGCAACCGTTATATGCCAGCCATCCAATGGCTTTTGTACAAAAACATTTATATATGTGGTGGGTGTAATCGCAGGAACGACCTGCGAGATTTTTATATCAGATTGAGTGCATGCTATAAGAAGTATGCAACTAATCGAAATGCCCACTATGCGTGAGTACTTTTTTAAAATATTCAGTAACGTTTTCCGGGACTGGTAGTAGGTGATCATAGATGATATATCTCGCTTGGGTGAGAAATTGCCTTTGACTTTGAATGTTACGGACAATAAAGGCAGCTAACAAATAAAATTTTGATTCATTCTTAAAGTTTAAAAATAAAATACTCGCGTTGAACGTTATACAATTTTTATGATTTACGCTACGACTAAATTTTTTGTAAAAATTATCAAATTAAGGTCGCAAATTTATGCAATTCTTGTCTACAATACGTAGCATAATGAAGCTTACGGCACTGAGGTGCCGAGGCGTACTTTTTATGTTAGTGACCGCCATAACGTCATTAATGGTTTATTTTTTCATCTTATTAATTTTTTTACTTCTTTCTGAGAAAATTAATTGGCGCACAGTATTACCATTTTTGTTGCCCACATACTTTATTTATAACGTGCTTAACTTTAATTACCACTCTTAACTCTAATTACCATTCTTGCATTTATACCCTAACTATCACTGGAGCAACCTATGAACAAAAAAATATTTTTCATTATTTTTTCCGTTTTTGCTATAAGTACGGCCAGCATTGCTGCCGAAACAACAAACAAATTCCATTGGCCTAAGCACATCAAGGCCGCTGTAAGTCTTTCATATGATGATGCGGTAGACTCCCAGCTCGATAATGCAGTTCCCACGCTCAATAAGTACGGATTGAAAGGAACTTTTTACTTGAAGTTAGCAAGCCCGGTTGTGGCTAATCGATTGCCGGAATGGCGAGCTGCGGCTTCTGCAGGTCATGAGCTTGGCAACCACACGCTATTTCATCAATGCTCCCATTCTTTACCAAATAGAGATTGGGTGACGCCCGAAGATGATTTAGATAAAATTTCTGTGGCGCAATTAAAAAATCAAATTGTACTTGCTAATACAATGCTTTATGCAATCGACGGCAAGCAAGAGCGAACATTTACAGCGCCTTGTGGAGATTCGAAGGCGGCCGGTGAATATTATATTGACTCCATAAAGTCCGAATTCGTCGCGATAAAATCTGTCATAGATGACGGCATTACTCCTGCGATGAAGACGGTTGATCCCTACGCAATACATTTCGCCATACCATTCAACGTAACAGGTAAACAACTTATCGACATCGTAAAAAAAGCTGCAGCGAAAGGGACCATGGTAAATCTTACGTTTCACGGAGTCGGCGGGGATCATCTTTCTACTTCAAAGGAGGCCCATGAAGAACTCGTTAAATACCTATCCGAAAACAAAGACATATATTGGACCGATACGTTTTTGAATATTATGAAGTATGTAAAAGAACAACAACGATCACTGCAATAGTTTATACGGACTAAACAAATTGGAGCGTTAGAAATTTTATACATGACGGGAGTTATCTAAAATCTACACTTTACGTGTAGCCGTTTGGTATGAAGATCTACGCTCCAAGGTGGTTTTGATGCTGATCAATATATTTTTGTTTGGATGTTAGTTAGGTTTAATACTCTCGTTTTTATGCACATCCATTTTTTTATCGCGGTATTGGCTGGGCGTGACTCCTTCAAGTCGCTTGAAAAAACTGTTAAATACTGACTTACTGTTAAATCCAACTTCAAAGTAAATATCTGTTATTGTTTTATGGGCTAACTGAGGCTGATCTAAAAGGCGCTTTGCTTCTTCAATGCGAAAACTATTTATAAACTCATAGAAATTTAAGTGGTACTGCTGCTTAATAGCCAGCGAGAGTTTTCTAGGGTGTAGGCCTACTTCAGAAGCGAGCTTGTATAACGTTAAATCTGGATTGGCGTAAACCTTCTTTTCTAGCATAGTCTGTTCAATCGTATCAATTACCACGGGATCTACCAGCTGTGGCTTTTCTTCTTTTGTTTCAAATGGTATTTCATTTACTGGAGGAACTGAGGTGAGGAATATAAATTTAAGGAAAATGAGGATGTTAATCACAGCAAAGTTCAGATAATAACTACTCAATCCAACGACATTGAGCAATTCCAAATTAAAATTATTGAGTGCAAGCTCGTATAACTTTATAGAAAGTAAAATACTGTCCCAGGCAAATAAAGCAACGAAACTCGTTAGCATAATTTTTAACCATGTGACATCACCCACCTTTAGATTTGCGTAAGTGTGTTGTAGCTGTTTGCTGTAATTGAATATGAGTGAAAAACAATAAATTGAGTAGATGAGCCTTAGATAGCGGCCTGCTGCCTCGAAATATAAATAGGGGAATGAATAAGCTATATTTTGACTTTTTATAAGCCAGTGCTTCGTCGCATCGTCTTTAAGATAAAAAATTATAAGCATACCTAAAAGATACAGTGTCACTGGTACGGCGTGTATCCAGTTCACTTTTCTCAAGCTAAAATCTTTAAATAGCATCGCGCGGACAAATAAATATAGCAGTGGCCCGTCGAGAAAATAGGCATAGCTTCCTAAAAAGAAATAGTTAGGTGATTTCTCCAAGAGCCAGATACGAAACTGGTCACCCCAAAACGTAAGTTCGTGGAGAGGAATTAAGAAATGACAGAGTAAAAATCCTACAAGAAATATCGTACTGAGCGCTCGCGCAGTATTCGTAACGGCGAGAAGCGTGGCAAAAAGCAAACATTCGAATGCTGTTAAAACCATTAAAACGTCGTGAAAATTAAATAAGATAATATCCATAGAGTTACTTTATTAACGTTATTATTTTATATATCTATTAAGTTGTGATCGTAAGTTGTGAACGCTTGGGCAATAGGTAATACGGACAAGGCATCAGCACCTAATTGCTGAGGGCGATTTTTTAATATAGCACACAAAAAATATATTTATCTCGCTACTAAAACTAGGTTTTTAATAAAAATCCACGCCGAACGGCGTGGAAGGGCGTAGTCAATGACCGACTACAAAGGGGCATAAAGCGGAAAAATGCCCATAGGTTCTGTGGAGTGACACATCTTTTGGTTTTGCTGTTAGTCACTCTAATGGGCGAAAGGACAGCGCTCTGAGGGGGTTCGACTAGCAACGGCCTTTTGCACAAGTTTCAAGGTGCAAGATTACAGCGAAATTGGCAGCTTGTAGTTTGAGACCACGCATAACTACTAAAATATATTAATCGAACCCATGAGACGCAGCGACTAATAAATTCGTACCAATCCAGGCAATCATTTCACTAGCAGGACTTTATAAATAATACAGAGTCGATGATCGTAATAACGCACTACGTAACTAGCGATTAAATTTATACAAATTCATGGGGGTTACATGTTGTTCGACTCTATTCATACTCTTTAAAAGCATTCTTTGAGCGGTACAATCATCAGCATACTAGGCATAACGAGGCCTCAATTGACCTAATATGTCATTTATACTTACCGTTACCTAGGACCAATTTCTTTGTGCATTCGGAATCGTGCCCTATGTGAACCCTCGTCGTAAAACCTGGTACAACCGAACCCAAAAACCGACGACGCGTTTCAATCATAGTTGAAATGTTTTTATCCAAAACGCACTTTGCGCTGGTCGTTCTCTCACGACTATGTGCAAGATGCTCGAACGTGTGAATTAAGGCTTACTAAAAAATATAATAAAAAGTGACACGTCCGACTTTCATCGAACGACACTCTTTCGTAACTCTCGTATTTTTGGGTGGCGGCCTTTTAGCCGACTCAAACAAACATAACTACAGAGGATGAATCGAAAGATGAAAAAAACAATATTATCTTCCGCTATTAAACATGCCATCGGAGTGTTAGTGACTGCAAGCATTCTTCCAAGCTTGGCGGCAGCTCAAAATACAAATGACCCAGATGAAATAATCATCACAGGGTTTAAGAAGAGTCTTGAATCCACTATCGAAGTTAAGAAAGCTCAGACTTCAATCGTGGAGGTTGTTTCTGCCGAAGATATAGGAAAACTGCCTGACTCCAGTATTGCTGAATCCATTTCCCGCTTGCCTGGCCTTACCGGTCAGCGAGTGAATGGTCGAACGCAAGTTATTTCCATTCGCGGTTTGTCACCGGATTTCTCGACGACCACGCTCAACGGTCGTCAACAGGCAAGCACCGGTGATAATCGCGCAGTTGAATATGACCAATATCCCTCCGAGCTCATCAACGGGGTAGTGGTATATAAAACTGCTGATGCTTCGCTAACCAGCATGGGCATCTCAGGTGCCGTAGATTTGCATACAATTCGCCCACTCGAATACGGCAAAAGAGCCGTTGTATTTAATGTGCGTGGAGAAAAAAATTCCTATGATCAACTTAACACCGAAATAGCTAATCAAGGTTGGCGCGGCAGTGCGTCTTATATTGATCAATTTGCAGATAACAGCGTTGGTGTTGCTGTGGGTTATGCACATATGGATACGCCCACTCAAATTAAGCACTACAAGGCGTGGGAGTGGAATACCGTTGAAAACGCGCTAGATGATAATTTAAACAGTGATGACGCTAAAGGTTTGGTGGGACAAGAAGTTGAGGCAATTTCACGGAAGCAGGTACGTGATGGTGTTATGGGTGTTCTAGAGTTTAGCCCTAACGAAAACGTTAAAACGATTATCGATGGTTATTATTCTAAATTTAAGCAAGATGAAATTATGCGTGGCGCTATGTGGTTCACTAATCAGTGGACTGGCGATGGAATGCAATTCCTTAATCCAGTTTTTAGTGAATTTGGAGGAACCAAAGTTGTACAAAGTGCAACGGCTACCAACCTAAGACCTGTTTTACGCAACGATAATAATACCCGTGAAGACAAATTATCTGCACTGGGAATGAACAATGAATTTAAGGTTGATAAATGGACTTTAACGTCTGACTTTTCTTACTCTCATTCTGAACGCACGGAGCAGGTCTTGGAAACTTATGCCGGAGTTAGTGCAGGTTTCGATACGATCAAGTTTGATTTACGTCCAGAAGGTTATCCAACCTATACCCCGGGTACTGATTGGACTGATGTAAATAAGGTGCAGCTAAGCGATCCCGCGCCTTGGGGTGGTTGGGGTCATGACGGCACTATCCGTTATCCAGAAGTGAAAGAAAATATTAAAGCCGTTCAATTGTCGGCTAATTATAATTTGGCAGATTCTGGTTTGGATCGCGTATTCAGCTCGGTTGATATTGGCTATAACTATACAGCGCGGGACAAAAACAAAGTCGTTAACGAAAGTAATTTGAATTTAAAAAATGGTCGTACACCGGTTCATGTTGATCCGTCATTGATAGTGAAAACCACATCGTTAGATTTTGCGGGCATTCCTGGTGTTATCTCTTACAACGTTTTACCTACCGTAAATCGCTACTACGATTTCGCACCCATTCTCGATGCCAATCATTGGGATAAAGCTTGGGAAGTTAATGAAAAAATTCAAACTGGTTATCTTAAAATTAACGTTGACACAACATTTTTTGGCTTACCGCTAAAAGGTAATCTTGGTGAGCAAATAATCAATGCAGATCAACTTTCTGATGGTTATCTCACCAGTGGCTATGATGCAAATAATCCCGCAACGTTAGTGCATGTCAGCACCGGCGCAACCTACACAGATATTCTTCCATCATTGAATTTAAGCGCCGAAGTGTTTGAAGATCAATATATACGTTTTGCAGCTGCAAAAACAATTGCACGGCCGCGTATGGATGAACTGCGTGCGAATATCAGTGCAGGTGTTTCGGTTGACTCCAAGCGCTGGAGTGGCAGCGGTGGTAATCCCCAGTTAGAGCCTTGGCGTGCAAAGACTATAGATCTTAGTTACGACATTTATTTTAATAAAACGAGTTACGTAAGTCTCGCTGGATTTTACAAAAAGTTAGATAGTTATATTTACAAAGCAAATTATAATTTCGATTTTTCCAATGCTCCCAATACCTCTGGCATAGTACCCATAAGCAATATTGGTAACTTAAGTCTGCCGGTAAATGGTCAAGGTGGTTTGATTCAAGGTCTCGAACTCAGCGGCTCTTTTGATGCAGGTATGATTTCTGATTTACTGTCAGGCCTAGGTATTGTGGGCAGCGAATCGTGGACTGATTCAGGCATTCACCCTGATGGTCCCGGTACCACGACTAAATTGCCAGGCTTGTCTAACCGAGTGAGCGATTTCACCGTGTATTACGAAAAGGGAGGCTTCTCTGCCCGTATCAGTCAACGTTTCAGATCTGAATTCCGTGGCGAGGTCGTGCAATTATTTGCAACGCGTGGATTTACAGAAGTATTGCCGGATGAACAGGTAGATGCACAACTGAGTTACGCGTTCGATAGCGGAGCCTTGGAAGGTACAACTATACTTCTCCAAGTTAACAACTTGACTGATACGCGTTATGGTGACCGTTTGAATGCTAAAACATCCAATGGTGGTTACTTCCCGCAAGTTTATGAAAAATACGGTCGTCAGATTTTATTCGGCGTAAGTTATAAATTGTAATTAATCGGGGGAATAGTTGTGGTTAACCAAATCGAGAATATAGTGATTGTAGGCGGTGGTTCGGCGGGATGGATGAGCGCTGCCTTATTATCAAAACTCACCCAGAAAAAATTTACTATTCATCTGGTTGAGTCTGATGAAATTGCTACCATCGGTGTGGGCGAAGCAACTATTCCGGCTATTAAAACGTACAATAATTTGTTGGGATTGAACGAAAAGGAATTTGTTCAAGCAACCCAGGCAACGTTTAAATTGGGCATTGAATTTTGTAATTGGGGAGAAAAAGGACACTCCTACTTTCACGCATTTGGCGCCTTGGGCCGCTCTTGGGAGTGGCTAAGTTTTTATCAATATTGGATCAAACTTTATCGTTTAGGTAAAGCAACTGCTTTCGAACATTATTGCATTGCTAGTCAGATGTCATTACACAATCGTTTTGTGAAACCCGATCTAACGCGGAAAAATTCACCCTTACATGAAATCGCCTATGCGTATCATTTTGATGCCGCTTTATACGCACTTTATTTGCGAAAGTTGAGTGAAAATAATGGCGTAATTCGAACAGAAGGTAAAATTTCTCAGGTAAAACAACATAAAGATAGTGGTCATATTGAAGCTGTGGTTTTAGAAAATGGCACAGAAATAAAAGGTGATTTATTTATAGATTGCTCTGGAATGCACGCACTACTCATTGAAAAAACGTTAAAAACCGGATTTGAGGACTGGAGTCACTGGTTACCGTGCAACCGTGCATGGGCATTACCGAGTGAAGTGCTACCGACATTACACCCCTATACGCAGGCGCGGGCACATGACGCCGGTTGGCAGTGGCGAATTCCACTTCAGCATAGGACGGGAAATGGTTTAGTGTTTTCCAACGATTTTACCGATGAAGACAGCGCTCTGACAGTGTTGCAAGAACACTTAATTACCAAGCCTACCGCCGATCCGCGCTTGATAAAATTTAAAACTGGCAAACGGAAAAAAATGTGGAATGCCAATTGTGTTGCCATCGGTCTTTCAAGTGGATTTATAGAGCCACTGGAATCCACCAGTCTACATTTAGTTCAAACGGCAATTACCCGTTTAATCAGCTTGTTTCCCGATAAAAATTTTGCGCAGGCCAACATAGATCATTTCAATCGCCAATCAGATTTTGAAATTGAATGTATTCGAGACTTCGTGATAGCGCACTACAAAGTGACTGATCGAAATGACACTCCATTCTGGCGTTACTGCAAACATATGACAGTACCCGATAGGCTTGAGCAAAGACTTGCAGCCTTCAAAACTTATGGACGTGTAGAGCGTGTCGCGGATGAACTATTTCGCGAAGACAGTTGGGTGCAAGTGCTTATCGGGCAAGGGCTTATGCCAGAGTACTATGACCCGTTAGTGGATTTGAAAGGCGAAGCGGAAATAGTGGATTTTGTGAGTATCACAAAATCTGTAATTGAAAAGTGTGTGGAGAATATGCCATCCCATAAAGACTTCATAGACCAGAACTTCAAGGCAACCATTAACAAATTTGAAGGTACCATTTGAATTCGCTAAATATTAAGTACGGGAATCATGGAATACTTTTACATGAGCTGGAGCTTAACCAAGCTTAAAAAAAACCAATTGAGAAAAGCGCTCATGTTCGGAACAGTTTCCCAAAATTGTGAGTATGGGACGATTGGGTATTCGCGTTATAAAGTTGATTTTGGGATTCGTGTAGGCTACAAGACCTAATGAATTGAGTTTGTTAATAAAAGCCTGTAAATAACTCTGTGTAACTCCATTCGCTCGAAAAACCCTGAAAAATTCCCGCTTATTTTTCTTTTGCATTTTTTCTATCATTCATTACTTTCCTTCTTCTCCCTTCTTTGTACCTATTCTATCGGCATTTAACCGTTATCTATGCGCCACTTTAGGCTGTGTGCGCAAACTGGTGCGACAGTGAATGGCGTGTTGATGATTATTGCGTGGCGAGTTTGCTTAAGCAGGCCGCATTTCCGAGTCTTCTAATTATCATAAAGGTACTCATCATGTTAAAAAAACGTCATTATAGGAACCAATCGCCCTACCACTAAAACCGAGGGCTTACACACAGCGCCGGTATCTTTGGGAGATGGTTACCACACCTATGTATTGGAGTGGACTCCAAACTATATCGCCTGGTTTATAGAGGGTGCTGAAGTCCGTCGTATTACTGGCGGGCAATTTGTCACTGGCCTGACGAATCCACAGACAGCGCGGTTGAATATTTGGGCAGCCAATATCGCCGATTGGGTTGGTCCATGGAGCGATGGCATTCTTCCCGTTTATCAATTTGTGAATTACATCGAATACAAAGCTTACAACGCATCTACCAATAGTTTTGTTGCTGGCTGGCGCGATGATTTCAACAGTTTTGATAGCAGTCGCTGGTCCAAAGGTAATTGGACATTTAATGAAAACTACGCCGACTTTGAGCCTAATAATGCCGTAGTAAAAAATGGTATTCTCGTACTCGCGTTAACCCGGGAAGGTGCAACCGGTTTTACCGGAACAGTACCTGTCGATAATGGCAGTACTCCTGTTGTTGTGCATATTGAAGCGGAAAATTTTAATGAAGTAGGTGGCTCGGTCGTAGTTGCGGGGGGCGTAGTGGGTTACATAGATGCGGGTGAATGGTTCAAATATACCAACGTGAATATTCCTGCTGCGGGCACTTACAAAGTTGAGTATCGCGTTGCCTCAGCATTGACTACAGCGCAGTTTACGTTAGATAGAGATGGCACTGGTCTAGGCACTATTAGCGTACCTAATACTGGTGGGTGGGGTACTTATACCACCATTTCGCACAATATTTACTTGAATGCGGGTGTACAGAATTTGGCTATTTATGCCAATAGCGGCGGCTTCAATATTGATTGGATTAATCTGACTAAAATTTAATTTGCTGGAAGACTTGGGGGGTGCTTGTTCACCCTCATTTTTTTTGGTGGAATTTGGGTTACGCTTATTTTTGCTTTCGCGCTCTTTTTTATTCGTTATCGCTAGGTTTTATTCGTTAGGGTAAAGTTTAATCATTAAGATTTATTGGTTGCGTGCTGTTCCGCCGTCATTCCCGTATAGCGTTTAAAAAAGCGGTGAAAGGCAGATTTACTGTTAAAGCCTGATTCCAACAAAATATCGAGGATGGTCGTGTCCGCAAACTGTGGATCGACCAACATTTCCTTCGCGCGATTTACGCGATATGCGTTCACAAACTCAAAAAAATTAGTGTCGAAGTGTTTGTTAATAATGGCCGACACTTCGCGATAATGAATGCCCACCTGTTTCGCAAACTCCTCAATATTCAAATTTTGGCGCAAATAAAGTTGCTTAACTTCCATCCCTTGTTGAATGCGGGTGAGGAGATCAGGCGACGCTTCCACTGATGCAATGGGTAGTTTTTCTTTGCGAGAATCCTTGGTCTCCAGTAATTGATGCGCATATAGCAAGCTGTAAATAAAAAATGCGTTTACCAGCACGAAGGTAAAGTAGTTATCAACAATACCAAAACTATCGGCGAGGGCAGTAACTGCTGATTGGCCGAGAATATGTACAAACAAAGACCAGGACCAACTCAGCGCAAAGCCCAAAGTCAACAACATAAGCCACTGCGGCCCTTCAAGGCTCAAGCTGGAATAGAACTCTTTCAATTGTTGCTTGTAACGGCTCGCCACCCAAACCGCACTGACCGCATAGGCTACAGGCACTACCTTTAGATAATTCCACAGGGTATTGGTGATCCCGACAATAAAACCTGTTTCATCCGCAGCAATAAAACGCAGCTTGTCGTTGTCAATACCAGCAATCAAAAGTAACCCCAACGTAGGTAGCAGATTTAATAAGTGCACCGCATCGCGCGCGCGCAAACGAAAGCTTTCGCGAGTGCTAGCTACTACATATAAATACAAACACACACTCTTACCAACAACCGCCAACACTAGCCCATAAGCAATCGCTGCCTTAGCCAGCGGCGAACTGAAGTGCAGATAATCATTCCAGAGAAGTAAATTGCTGCACGCGCCCACACCTACCGCCACAAAAAATAATGCGAGTAAGCGCGAGGCAATTTCTTTTTGCTTGGAAAGCAATAACTGAAAAATAGCCAGCAACACACAACCTGAAAGCGTCAGTACCAGAATTAAATCATGAATATTGAAGATCGGTATTTTCATTCAGTTCGCTCGTATTGAATTTGAATTTGAATTTTTATAGTCACCATTTTAGACAAAGTGCGCAAACTGGTGCGACTGAATATGGCGCGCAGGTGATTATTAGACGGAGAGCTTGTTTCAGTAAGCGAACAAATAGTATGTCGGTAATCACATAAAAGGTCCTTATCGTGTTGGATCCCCCGTATTACGCACGAATTTATAACAGCAGTTCTCTTCCTTCCCATGAACTTCTTATTGTGGCAGCGAGCAGGCGCTTTGTCATGGGGCAGCAAAAGGTGCTGTTTAAAAATTAATCGCTGCAAAGTTTGAATTCTTGTAGCGATTTTTGTTGTACCAGTAAATTTACCAATTCATTGAAAGTTTACTGTTTAGTTGTAGAAAAATCAGAAATATATAAATTAATAACGAGGCAGCCATGAACTCATCAAACAGAACCAACAATCAACCGTCACCACGGATGTTATTTAAAAAAAATATACTTGCCATGTGCATCATGGCGTTAAGTACGCAAACTTTCGCACAAACAGTCACTAAAACAAATACAACGAATACACCAGACCAAAATCTTGAAGAAGTTGTTGTTACAGGCTTTCGGCCAAATTTACAAAATGCTCAGGAAATTAAACGCAACGCAGCAACCTTTGTCGATGCTATTTCCGCAGAAGACATAGGCTCGCTACCGGATAAAAGCGTCACCGAATCCTTACAACGTGTGCCCGGAGTAGCGCTTGAGCGCTATGCAGCAGCATTGGATCCAGATCACTTCTCCATAGAAGGTAGCGGTATAACTTTACGCGGTTTGCCGCAAACACGCAGTGAATTTAATGGCCGCGACAGTTTTTCAGCAAACAGTGGCCGCGGTTTAAGTTTTCAAGATGTGCCACCGGAATTAATGGCCAAAGTTGAGGTATTTAAAAATCAATCGGCAGATATGATTGAAGGTGGTATTTCCGGCACGGTTAATCTCACCACACGCAAACCTTTTGATTCAGCTAAACAAATTATCGCGTTTACGGCTATTGAGGATTACGCCGACTTAAGTAAAGAAACCCAACCGAGTTTTTCCGGCCTTTATAGCAACCAATGGGATACAGCTTCAGGTAATTATGGCCTTCTTATCAGCCTTGCCGATTCTAAATTAACCACCCGAACCGATGGTGTGCGTGAAGGTAGATTGCCTAGAGATGCCAATGGTACACCTATGCAAAGTGATGTAGTTGTCGACGGCCAAACGGTAAAACGCTGGCTGCCGCTTAACGCAGGCCTGAGCTCTACTATTCAAGAGCGTGAACGCAAGGGCGCATCTCTGGTCGCGCAATGGAGTAATCCTGCAGATAATCTGGAGGCCACTTTCGAATATTTGCGTTCAGATGCAACACAAGATTGGACCGAACATACTTTATCAAATGATGATAACCCAGGTACGCCTTCGGCCGATTCAACCTACAACGATACAAACTTTACCAGCGGTACATTGCTAAACGTTGATAACTACGATGCTACAACACGCAGAAGTCACCGAGTGTCACTCGTAGAAGATTATTCGTTACATCTGAAATATACACCAACGGAGGAGCTAACTATTTCCGGTGATGCGCAATATGTAAAAAGTAATACTCAGGCGTTTGATGTCAGTTTTTTTGCGGGCATCAAAGCTTCATCGAAAATGGATTTCCGCAGCAATAGTCCGTCAGTGATGGCCATTGCGCCTACGGATACTGCCACCCCTGAAAATTATTTTCTTGATCCTGCCAATTATTACTATAAAGCGGCGATGGATCATTTGGAAGACAATGATGGTGACGAGTCTGCCTATCGTTTGGATGCTAAATATGAATTAAATGAAGGTTGGGTAAAATCTGTAGAAACGGGAATACGTTTTTCTGATCGCGATCAAACGACACGCTTTTCTAAATATAACTGGGGAGTGTTGTCGGAGACTTGGGCAGCATCAAACGGTAGAAAATATTTTGATGGGATTTACGATAACACCCCATGGGATGGCCAACATAACGGTGGCAGTTACGACGTTCCCGGATATCAAACTACTGCGCCAGACAATTTTTTCCGCAGTAAAAATAGTGGCGTGCGAGGTCGAAGTTTCCTGGTGCCCAGTGAAGCTTTAGTTAAAGATTATGCCAGCTTCGTGGCAGCGGTAAAACCTTTTGGTTTTGTTGATATTGCTTCGCGTGGCACAGGCACCAGTGTTTATCTCGACAATGAAATTAATGGCATCACTGAAAGCAACGAAGCTATTTATGCAAAATTAAATTTTGGCAATGACAGTGATACTTTAATGGGTAATCTAGGTTTGCGTTATGTGCATGTAGAAAATGAAGCTATTGGTGCATTGACTTACTCAACCCCCATTTCTGCTGATATTCAGCCACTGCTTCCCGCTGACGATATAATCTTTTCCGACGGTAAACAAGGCGCTAAAAATACTGTTAACAATTCCACTAATAAATTGCTGCCGAGTTTTAACATCAAATATTTATTCAGTGATGAATTACAAGGCCGCTTTGCAGTATCAAAAGCCATCAGCTTTCCGGATTTAGGTAACATTCGCAATTATACTTCAATCTATCCGGTATTGAATGTGGTTAGTGTTAATGGTGTAGCGCAATCTGCCACCATTGAATATAACGCAAACGCCGGCAATCCCCATCTTAAACCGATGGAATCGATTAATTACGATGCATCGGTTGAATGGTATTTTGCTAAAGGCAGTTCAGTATTTGCTGGTGTATTTTATAAAGATCTCAGTAACTTTTTTGCCAATGCTGCGGTGCCCACATCGTTTACTAACAACGGTGTTACACGCACAGTAAATGTTGATCAAGCAATCAACCAAGGCAACTCGGTTGTCACTGGTTTGGAATTTGGTTATCAACAATTTTACGATATGTTGCCCGCACCCTTTGATGGATTTGGTAGCCAATTCAATATCACTTTATTGGATCAATCCGGCACGGTTCCCAACTCAGGTTTGGATTTAGGGAACCCACCAGATAAAACACCGGGCCTAGGTGCCAAGCCGATTTTCAAAGTGCCTTTGCAAGGTCTGTCGGACACTACTTACAACATTGTCGGCATGTATGAAAAGGGCGCGGTGTCAGTTCGTGTGGCTTACAACTGGCGTTCAGAATATTTGCTCACCACTCGCGATGTCATTACCCGATTGCCAATTTATAGTATGCCTTCCGGACAAATGGATGCGTCAATTGCTTACCAAATAAATGACAATTTCAAAATAGCATTGGAAGGGTCTAATTTATTGAATGAAATGACACATACGTCTATGCAAGTGGACGAAGCTGGAACTAAATTAAAACGTAACTTTTTCATAAACGATCGTCGCTTATCGCTAGTATTAAAGGGCCAGTTCTAGTTATTTATCTATGTCAAAAAATAAAACACACAGGCGTTAATGCCTGTGTGTGTTTTTGTTTAAATTTTTTTATTTTCCAGCAGCGTTGCTACCTTTTCATTAAAATCTAGTGTGATAATGTGCGTGTTATTTTTAATGAGAAAATATTTAAATCTATTGAGGGGCGGATTCAACCGCGAAGTGCATAACTCAACCCGTATAGGAAAAGAGATCAGCTGCCTGTAAGCTCGTCGCTTTTTCTCCGGCAAGAGATATGAGATGAGAACTTACAAGCAACTGACCTACGAACAACGATGCCAGATTGAAGCGCTAAAGAAAAGCGGTATTAGTCAGCAAGCGATAGCAACGATAATAACCGTTAGTCAATCAAGTGTTTCAAGAGAGTTAACCCGCAACACGGGATTGCGCGGTTATCGTCACGATCAAGCACATAGAAACTCGATTGAGCGACGACAGGCAACAGCTAAGCCGCACAAAATGACAGCGAAGTTAATTGACGAAATTGACGATAAAATTTTTTTGAAGTGGAGCCCAGAGCAAATCAGTGGCTGGCTACTGGTTAATGAAGATACCTGTATCAGCCATGAAATTATTTATCAACATGTGTGGGCAGATAAGGCGGCTGGTGGTGATTTATATAAACAGTTGCGACGGCGAGCCAGAAAATACAAGGTGCGTGGTAGCAATGGGAAAACTCGCAGCGGCCAGATTAAGAACCGCATTAGCATTGATGAGCGACCCATTGTTGTTGATGAAAAAAGTCGCGTAGGCGATTGGGAAATTGATACCGTTATCGGCAAAAACCACAGTGGCGCGCTGGTGACAATTGTTGAACGAGCAACGTTGTTTACGGTATCGATGCGAGTAAACAGTAAGCACGCTAAAGAAGTCACGGCGGCCACGCTTGCCCTGTTGATGCCCTTTAAAGGGCTTGTTCATACGATCACGTCAGACAACGGAAAAGAGTTTGCGTATCACGAAAAAATTGCAAAGGGCTTGGCGTGTGAGTTTTATTTTGCTCATCCGTACCACTCCTGGGAGCGCGGCTTAAACGAAAATACGAATGGCCTATTGCGGCAATACTTCCCGAAAAGTACGGATTTTAAAACGGTGAGCGTAACAGCAGTAAAAAAATCAGTCGATCAATTAAACAATCGACCCAGAAAAACATTGTCATTCAAAACGCCCGCTGCTTTAATGCAAAAAGAAATGGCGGCTTTAGCTGCTTAAACAGTTATGCACTTCGCGGTTGAATCCGCCGATTAATAAAACCTGCCCCAACAAGTTTAAAATTGTTCAACGTCGGAAGTTAGGTGCGATGGTGAAGTATTCCAGAATTTGAGACAATCTGTTTACCATAGTCGAATCCTTAGCCAAGTTATTATTAACGGTAAAATATCTGTAATTCCAGCAAAGACTAGATTACCAAAAACGCTAATTGCCGGTGTAAAATCTGTGGCAGATTTACAGGATGGTATTGGAAAAACCGCGACTTTTTAGCGACCTAATTCGGTTGATATATCTGCCGATGGGAAAGTCTTATATATTCTGGACTTTAATACTGCAGATGTCAGGGCGATTCTTTAGGCTTTTGGAAATATTTCGTAGCTTTAGTCCCGATTAAGAGCGGCAAATGGTTGAGAAGTAATTGGGTAGAAAACGTAAACTTGTAAGTATTGTTAAATTAATTTTCCCCGCCATAGATCCGCCATGCGATCAATAACGGGGAAAAGCATAGATTAGTTTGGCTTAAGAGTAATCCCAAACAAAATGTTAATAACAGGAAGCTTGCGAATAATTTCAAACAGCAACAAACAAGCGATAGCAACTAATAAAATAATGAGCACAGGCTCAATCGCAGGGCCGAGTTTAAGCGGAACTAAAAAGTAGGCAAAAGTGATAATCAACGTTTGATGCAAAATATAAAAGCAAAATACACCGCTGTTTAAATAGCGAATTGTCGGATTGCTGGATGTGAATTTATATTGCGCCCAGGCAATAATACAAATCATCCACAGCCAGGCATTGGCCGACCAAATAAATCCATTTATTTGCTTTGCGATTAAGCCGTCGCCCAATGATCCGCCATTAAACGCAAATAAAATATACGCATAAGAAATTGTTGCAGCAAACAATAAAAACCAACGTTGTGCTGAAAAGCGAATCCATACACTGGGCATCCGCACTAATACAAATCCCATCAAAAAACTAAACAATGAGCGCGCATGATTAAACCAATCGTGTACAAAATTATGTGTAACGGGATTTTTTTCATAGAGCAGCCAGCCTATTCCATAAAAAATGAAAATCGGTACGAAAATTACCACGGGCATGGAAATGTGATTGCTCAATTTTTTCCAAAAAGAAATTAATTTTCTAACAATAATCAGTGGATAAATTGCCCAAAGGATCAGGCTATACGCGAGTAGATACGGCAAAAACCATAAATGATTCCAGGTAAGTTGCATTTTGCCGATGGTTTTGTGGGTCGCAAACTCTGCACTGGTTTGGTCAAGATAGATGTACCAGAAATGCCAAAAATTCGGGCAGACAATTACACCGGTACTATTGGCTTCCACATACACCTGCGGTACAACAATCACTAACATTCCAAAGACCAAAGGTAATAGAAGTAATGGCACTCGCCTGCGAAAAAATAGCCAGTGTGAGTGGCTTGCGAGAAGAAAAGATAGAGCGGCACCGCTGATTAAAAATAACAACGACATACGCCATTGGTTCGACCAAAGCATGATGTTAGTGAGGAACTTGCTGCTGTAAGTGCTTTTGTAATGCCAACCCCAACCCTCCGCATAAAGCATTCCTACGTGATACAAAATCAATAAGCCGAATGCTAATACACGTAACCAATCCAGTTCTATCAAGCGCGCGCTTGTGGAATTTTGTTGAGCTACAGAGGGCGCCAAGTGGGTCATAGTTAAACTTCCTTTCGCAATAGAGAAAGCGTTATGCTAGACGAAGTGAGTTTGGCAAAGAGATACTAAGTGATTGTTCTACATGGATATGTGACAGGCGGCAGCGGGGTGTGACGGGAATAGTGACGGATTGATCAGCAAGCCCTACAGTAGTGCTATTGCTAATTTCATACGGAGAAATAATGTCTGATAATTTTCAAAAAACCTTCGTTCAAAATTTTCTCAAATATCAGAAATTTTGGGGTGCGGTGTTATTGGTCGGTTGGTTCAGCATTAACATGGTGGTGCTGGCAACCACTATATTGATGGAGCGCAGTCGCGACGGTAAACCGCTGGCAGCCTGGGAAGCTTTTTGTTGGGAAATCTCGAGCATCGTTTTGGTATTGCTATTAATCCCAGTCGGAATTTGGGTAAACGATCGTTGGTTTGTTAAGGTTTCTTTTAAAGCGCGATTACTTTTGCACATTCTGGCTACCCTGCCGTTTTCAATCGTTCATGTGGCCGGCATGGTCGCCATTCGCCAATTTTGGTACAGCTTTATGGGCAGCCAATACCGGTTTGGCGAACTTCCGCTGGAGTTTTTTTACGAGTACCGCAAAGACGCACAAGCCTACCTTACCATTTCCTTAGTTGTGTTCGGTTATAGATTAATAGTGCGTCGCTTGCAGGGGGAAGCGAGTTATCTGGCCGAAAGTGACGAAGCAGAAAGCCAATTTGACGGCGAGCCGCAATCACCACCGGAACACTTACTTATCAAGAAACTGGGGCGCGAGTTCCTAATCCAAACCAGCGATATTAAATGGATTGAGGCTTCAGGCAATTACGCCAATCTGCATATCAAGACCCATGTGTATCCTATGCGTGTCACCATGGAAAAGCTGGAAAAACGTCTGCCCGACAACTTCCTCAGAATTCACCGTTCAACCATCGTGAATATGAAACATATAAAAGAAGTTGAAGCTTTGGACTCGGGGGATCATCAGGTCAGGCTTCTGGGTGGGATTGACCTTGTCCTTTCTAGACGTTATCGGGAGTCATTCAAAAATCTGCTCAGTTTGGCATAACAGGCGAAAGTGACTATGTTTTTTGTAAGCATATTCTTTCGACAAATACCGAATTAACTCCGACGCGAAAATAAAAACTTGCATATTTGTTACGATCGAATAGAATATCTTTCGTTTCGAAACTTATGGCAAGGAAATAACCTTCAAATGACCAAGCGCAATACCCAACAGCGTCGTCGCTCCATCATTGATATGCTCAATAGTGAGGGTGAAGTAAGCGTTGAAACCTTATCTGCGCACTTTGGTACCTCAGAAGTTACGATTCGAAAGGATTTGGCTGCTCTCGAAGGTAATGGCCTGCTGCTGCGTCGTTACGGTGGTGCGGTTTTAGTACCGCAAGAGCTGATGGCCGATCCGGCCAGTGAAAAGGTTTCTGTGTGTAAGCAAAATCTTGCTAAAGCCGCCGCCCAGCTTATCCGCGATCACAACCGCATAATTCTCGATAGCGGTAGTAGTACAACCGCTGCGCTTTTGCCTGAGTTATCTCACAAACAAGGTTTGGTGGTGATGACCAATTCTCTTGGCATCGCCAACGCGTTGCGTGAGCTTGAAAATGAGCCAACAATTTTAATGACCGGTGGCACTTGGGACCCAAAATCTGAAGGTTTCCAGGGTCAGCTCGCCGAGTCCATTTTGCGTTCGTATAACTTCGATCAATTTTTTATCGGTGCCGACGGGCTGGATTTAGCACGCGGGACCACAACTTTTAACGAGCTTTACAGCCTGAGCCGTGTCATGGCGGAAGTCGCGCGTGAAGTTATCGTGATGGCTGAATCCGACAAAATTGGCCGAAAAATTCATAACCTGGAATTGCCGTGGTCGATGATTAAAGTATTAGTGACGGACGATGGTATAGACCCCGCGGATAAACAACGCATTGAACAACAAGGTGTACAAGTTATTTGCGCATCGAGTACTTAATCTTTTAGCCCTAAAAATTTTCGATGACCAATAAATTATTTTTTTATTAACAACTATTTTTTAAATTATCCAATTAAGTAAGGAAAAAATTATGTGTGGAATTGTCGGCGCTGTAGCGCAACGTGATGTGGTAGATATTTTGGTTGAGGGTTTGCGTCGCCTAGAGTATCGCGGTTATGACTCCGCTGGTGTAGCAGTTATTAACCGCGGTGAATTGCAACGCTTACGTCGCTTGGGAAAAGTTAAAGAGTTATCCGATGCTGTAATCGCCAACCCAACGCCAGGCGGAACCGGTATTGCTCATACACGTTGGGCAACTCATGGTGAACCCAGTGAGCGCAATGCACATCCACATGTTTCTAATGAACACATCGCAGTGGTGCATAACGGCATTATCGAAAACCATGTTTCGCTGCGTGCTTCGTTGCAGGCAAATGGTTATGTATTCACCTCGGATACTGACACTGAAGTTATTGCGCATCTAGTGCAAAAAGAATTAGCAACAGCAGGCAGTTTAGTCGCTGCAGTTCAAGTTGCCGTTAAACA
Source organism: Gammaproteobacteria bacterium (assembly GCA_025362015.1). GTDB lineage: Bacteria > Pseudomonadota > Gammaproteobacteria > Pseudomonadales > Cellvibrionaceae > Cellvibrio. Next base: position 49,480 of record JANYIO010000078.1, read on the forward strand.
ATTGCACGGTGCCTACGGTACAGTATTAATGGATCGTAATGATGCGAGCCGTTTAGTTGTCGCCCGCTCTGGCAGCCCGCTGGTTATCGGCCTTGGTATTGGCGAAAACTTTATTGCGTCCGACCAACTTGCGTTGTTGCCAGTCACACGTCGTTTTATATTTTTAGAAGAAGGTGATGTTGCGGAAATTACTCGCCACAGTATTAAAATTTTTGATAAAGATGGCAAGGCTGTTGAACGTCAAGTGCACGAATCTACCGCAAGTTATGATGCTGGCGACAAAGGTCAATATCGTCATTTTATGCTCAAAGAAATTTATGAACAGCCCAACGCAGTGCTCAATACACTAGAAGGTCGTTTGAGTAATGATTCGGTGATGGATGAAACCTTTGGCAATGGCGCCGCTGCATTATTTCAAAAAGTAAAACACGTACAAATCGTTGCCTGCGGCACTAGTTATCATTCTGCGATGGTCGCACGTTATTGGTTAGAATCTTTTGCCGGTATTTCTTGCAACGTTGAAATTGCCAGTGAATTCCGCTATCGGAAATCATTTGTCCAACCTAACAGCATGGTTGTCACCATCAGCCAATCAGGCGAAACCGCAGACACCCTCGCCGCCTTGCGTCTTGCAAAAGAATTAGGTTATTTAGGCAGCTTAAGCATTTGTAATGTGGCTGGTTCTTCGCTCGTGCGCGAATCTGATTTAGCCTTTATGACGCGAGCCGGTGCTGAAATCGGCGTTGCCTCTACCAAAGCGTTTACTACGCAATTAGTAGGTTTGGCGATGTTGGTATTGGCGATTGGTAAATACAACGGCCTCTCTGCTGCGGACCAAAAAGAAATGGTCACAGCGTTAAAAAGTTTGCCAGCAAAATTGGAGGAATCACTTTCTCTCGCTGCACAAATTGAAAGCCTTGCCGAAGAGTTTGCCGATAAACACCATGCACTCTTTTTAGGCCGCGGCGATCAATACCCAATCGCAATGGAAGGTGCTTTAAAGTTAAAGGAAATTTCCTACATTCACGCAGAAGCTTATGCAGCGGGCGAATTAAAACACGGTCCACTGGCATTGATCGATGCTGAAATGCCGATCATCGTAGTTGCACCTAACAATGATTTATTGGAAAAATTAAAGTCCAATGTTGAAGAAGTGCGTGCACGCGGAGGCATCCTTTATGTATTTGCCGATGTGGATGCGCAGTTCAAATCCGATGCCACTATGCGCGTAATAAATGTGCCGCATATTCACCCGTGGCTTGCACCTATTCTTTATACAGTACCGCTACAATTGTTGAGCTACTACGTGGCAATTATTAAAGGTACAGATGTGGATCAACCGCGTAATCTGGCTAAGAGCGTAACTGTGGAATAAAAAATATTTTTTATAATTGTCGAAATTATAGCTTTTAAATAAAGTAGCATACTTATAATAAAGTACCATACTTATAATAAAGTACCATACTTTTAAAAAGAGTATCATACTAAGGCCATTTGGGTTATCTTTAGTCACATCGACTAATTCGCGGCCTTGGTATGACAACTCCTTCCCCCGCCGAAAAGCGGATCGAATTATCCAAATTAGCTATAGCCAAGCGCTTTAAAGACGGGCGAGGCTCCGGCTTTGGTCGTACATATCAGCCTTATCTTACCGTTAGAGATCTTCCGTCCTCTGGACGTGTCCACCGATTGCCCAGTGCTACTGTTGGGAGAATCCACCATCTATTATCAGATTTGGAGCACCATGTATTTTGCCAATTGGATTGGCACCCCATTGTTCAAGACATTCGTGAACAATTTCCCATTGCCTTAAATGATTCCCAAGAGTTAGCTGAAAGGCTTGGGATAGCGCACCCGAGCTATGGTGGAGTAGGTCAGGTAGTCACAACGGATTTTATTGTTGATTTAAATGTAAACGGTCGAGCAAGTCGCAAAGCTATATCGGCCAAATATGCGAAAGATTTAGACGATCCCAGGACTCTGGAAAAACTGGAGTTGGAGCGAACCTTGCAGACACTTTTTTCTCGTGCACATCAAGCACTCAATCATATTGCAAATTTCCAAAAAGCACATCAAGTGCAATTTATGTAAGCTTTAATGGATTATGTTGTCTTGGCTTGCTGATCGATTTATTTGCTTTTTTG
>JANYIO010000079.1 GCA_025362015.1 Gammaproteobacteria bacterium
CAGCAGTAAAAAAATCAGTCGATCAATTAAACAATCGACCCAGAAAAACATTGTCATTCAAAACGCCCGCTGCTTTAATGCAAAAAGAAATGGCGGCTTTAGCTGCTTAAACAGTTATGCACTTCGCGGTTGAATCCGCCCGTTTAAAAAACATCTCTGAAATCAGAAACGTAAACCTTACATTTATATCTTATCCGTACAGCTTTTATTTCATTGCACAGAATGAAATAAAAGCTAAGCCTAATATATAACCGGGAACCACCAGCATTGTGATCGAGTATAAATTTCATTAAGAGAACATAATAGTATTACATTGCGCAAATCCAGTATTACATTAGCGCCAATTTAATGGGCAACATAGCAGCGAAGGAAATAATTCAACATGGCTGCTTTGTCAGCAATGAGAGTAAAGCTGAATAGCGCTGTTAAAGCGACATATCGGATGAATAACGTCGCGAATAAAAGCTATTTTTATTTTAGTCACTATAATCAACAAATAAATAATGATTGGAGCCATTCTCTGCGGGCAGACAGTCGCTGCTTCCTAACTGCATGAAAATAATATGAGGATAATCATGGTTCGATACAAAGCGCTCGATGCATTTCGAGGTATCACCATTGCGATGATGATTCTGGTTAACAATCCAGGCTCATGGAGCTACGTTTATTGGCCGTTGGAACACTCCAAATGGAACGGTTGTACACCGACCGATTTAGTCTTTCCTTTCTTTTTATTTATTGTCGGGTCGGCAATGTTTTTTGCCTTTCAAAAAAATCAGTTTCAATTAACAAAAGATATTGGCTTAAAAATTATTCGCCGCGGCTTAACACTTATCGCGATTGGTATTTTGCTCAACACGGTGTTATTTACCATACCCATGGATTCTTTGCGCTTTTTCGGTGTTATGCAGCGCATAGGTTTCGTTTATATTCTGGCCAGCTTTATTGTTCTGCTATTCAATAAACGCGGTGTTTGGTTAATGTCTGCAGCATTATTACTGGCGTACTGGGGCGTGTTAATACTGTTTGGCGGAGCCGATCCCTTTTCGCTAGAACATTCATTTGCGCGCGAACTTGATCGCAAGTTATTTAGCGATGCCTACTTATACAATGGCTTTGGTATTCCCTTTGATCCAGAAGGTTTATTAAGTAGTATTCCCGCAATAGTGAACGCTCTGGTTGGCTTTGAAGTAACGCGTTATCTAACCTCGCAAACGGATAAAGTGAAAACAATTATTAAGCTGGTTAGTGTGGGGGCTGTAGCACTTGTGGTTGCGTTGCTATGGAGTTTCTTGATTCCCATCAATAAAGCACTTTGGACAAGCTCTTACGTGGTTTTTACCTGTGGCGCTGCCATGATCATGCTCGCGATATTTATTTGGATTGTCGATGCGAAAAACCAGCTCGCCGCAGTCAAACCCCTGTTAGCGTTTGGCATGAACCCATTGTTTATTTATATTTTTGCATGGATCGCATCAGATTTGCTAAGTTGGGTGACAATTGCTGGTAGCAGTGGGAAAGCGGTTCCCGTGCAAGAGTGGCTGGTGACTTATTTGGCGCCTTATACAAATCCATTCAACGCATCCTTGCTTGTGGCTTTGTTATTTTTACTTTTCTGTTATGGAGTTGCTTACTTCTTATTTCGTCGCAATATAGTCATTAAGCTCTGATAATATAGTCATCAAGCTCTAACAATAGAGTCATCGAGCTCTAACAATTAAGGGAATATGCTGAATAAAATATCATAGCCGTGTTACGATTTGGTACGATCCCTTATTGAAGCATTAGTGAAAAACATGAATCTTACCGACGAACTCCGCAGGCTTGCCGAACTCCACCAACAGGGGCACCTCAATGCCCAGGAGTTTACGGATGCCAAACGCAAACTTCTGGCCGAAAGCCACGTAAATGCGCCGGCATCAGTTAACGAAAAGCGCGCGCACTTATCAGCCCAAATAAAAATCGAAGAGAAATGCTATCAGTCCAGCCGTTGGTCATCTGGGAATTTAATTTTCCCAGACAGATTGACGCTGGCAAGCGATGGAATGTTATTTCGAAAAGGTGCGCTATTTGGCTCCGACGAAGAACTCATTAATTATCGTTCTGTTGCATCGTTTCGCATCACTAATAGAATTTTTCTGGCTAATATTACTATCGAAACGACTGGCGGTAGTCAGCCAATTTTTATGAATGGACTATGGAAATCAGAAGCTAAGATGATTCAAGATACTATTCGCGCATTTCAAAGAAATGGCGAATAGCCAAGCCCAAGCGCGATGCAATAACGTCATTATTAAACCTTAATCGTCAACTACTGAAATTAAAAATCTGCAAAAATCTGGCATAGGAATTCTATACCGGTTTTTGCAGATTTTTAAAAATTGGAAACCAAATAATCAAAAAAATAAAGCGCAATATCTTGTTTTTACACCAGCGTCGTATGCGATTATCCAATATTTATTATTATCTTTATATTTATATTTATTAAAAAAGATTACGCACAAACAAAAGCTTCGGCGCAAAGGCCGAAGCTTTTAAAGTCAGCAGAAATTATTTTGCTCCATTCTTTAGCCAGGTTTGATACTCATCCCACAAAGTCTGAACATGAAAGCCCGTGGTATTCATGATCGCGCCATCCCAACTCCACGTACCTGGGGTACCTGGTTTACCTTGCTGGTTAAAATCATGAATGAAATTGGTAAAACCTTTGTATTGTTGAATCCACGCTAAAAAGAATCCTGTGGTTTGATAGGAATCATCCCAATGGCCACCGGCGCGCCGATTAGTCACAGGAATATATCCTGTTAAAAAACGCACGGCGTCGGCAGTACCTTCAACGGCTGAAAGATCCATGCCTTCTGAGTGTTGATACGCATGAGTCATTTCGTGATGCAAAACACCACTCACTTCGTCGGCTACATTCACACCGTTTTTACTGATATTTTCCAGATAAAAACCATTCACGTTTACCGTAATATGAGGTGGATTACCAGCCTTCCAGGCTACGCCACCCGGATCATCATTCCAATTTTCAATATGCAATTCCAGAGTTGAAAATGCAGGAACTTCACTCGGTGATTTGTATAAAGTTTTAACAACATCCAGCGCAATTTGATGCACATAATTTTTTACTGTGCTATCAGGCACCAATGAGCGGAATAATTGCGCACCAGCACCACCATCATTGTGATAATCCACAGCGGGGGATGTAACAGCAGTCCAATCACTCGCTACTGAGCTACTACTTTTGCTCCAGGTAAGGCTGCTGCTTTTACTACTAGCAATACTGCTGCTCGAACTACTACTTTTGCTGCTACTCGCGGAGGAGCTTTGTGGATTTTCAATCAGCTCTATTTCAGCAAGCTGTAAAATGTTTGCGCCACTATTGGCCGTTACACTTAAACGATATTGCGTGTATGTAGTGTCGTTCGTAAATACATAAGTGTTTGTTGTAAAACGTGTTGCGAATTTTTGATTTGAACGCGAATCAACTGTGGCCCAGGTAGTACCATTATTGGAACCTTGAAGTATCCAATTACGGGGATCGCGATCTGAAAAATCATTTGCAGAAGTGATTGTGTATGCGCCAATACTGGTTGGTTTATCAAACTGATAAGCAATCCATCCGGTGGAGTTAAAGGTTAACCATTTAGTCGCTGCATTATTATCAAATGCCTGTACACGCCCCTCCCCAACAGCTGAATTTTCTGCTGATGCTGTAATTTTTGTTGCAACAGGCTGGGTTACATCTGCGTTTGCACCAAAAACATATTTGCCGGTTAAGGCTAACTCAGCAAGCTGTAGTATTGGCTCACCATTATTTTTGGTCACATTTAAACGATAAAAACGATAAGCAGTAGTGGCACTATTCACCGTATATTGTTTGGTGAAAAAACGCTGTGCAAATTGTTCTGAATTTTTTGAATCTACGCTATTCCAATTAACACTATCATTTGAAGCTTCTAACTGCCAAGCCACAGGATCACGACCTGGTACATCATTAGCTGAGGTTAACGAATAGGTGCCAACAATAACTGGCCAACGGAATTGATATGCAATCCATCCCGTGTAATTAAATGTCAACCACTTCGTATTGACATTACTATCAAACGCTTGTACACGACCTTCGCCGTTCACATTATTTTCAGAGGAAACCGTGATGCGACTGGCTTGCATATCTGTAAGCAACATTGGTGCTGAATCTGCCGCACTTGCCATTTGTGCAGCCGAAGCCACCAAACATACGCACATATATAAAATATTTTTCGTTTTGGAAATCATATTATTTCCCCGGAAATAACTATTATTGCAAATAAAACATGTAAAATTTTTCTCGATATTTTATTAACTTAAACGCCAACCATAAGGTGAAATATTTTTCAACCGTAAAACCTCAAAAAAATATCTGAAATAAAACTGCGTGCACACTAACACGCGTCACATCATTTGCTACGAGATGCAATTCACACAACGATTCATATGATTAGGAAAATACAAAGAAGGTTGGAATATAGGGAACTACTTAACAATGTCGGTGATAACAGCATTCAGAAATTTATAAATCATCACTATAAACGACAATATTTCAGTGGGATAAAATGCAGGAACTTAGGCCATACTACTTAAGTTGGCTATTTCAGCTAACAATTTTGCAGAGGAGAAAGGTTTTTTCATAATGGCATCAGCGCCAAGGCTTTTTGCCATAAATAAATAGTCAGCCTGTAAGTTGCGAGCACCGCCAGACATTATCAGTATTTTGATTTTTTGAAAGCGTTGGCGCAATAAGGTAATAAATTCCAGGCCATCCATTTCTGGCATAAAAATATCGCTAACAACTAAATCTGCAGCTTGTTCATTTAATAATTGCATGCCTTGTCGACCATTGTTGGCTGCCCTAACACTGAATCCCTCGCCTTCGAGTAATTCTTTAATGCTTTCGCAGAGATCAATATCATCTTCCACCAAAAGAATTGAATGAATTGTAGTCATGATGCCTCGTTTGCGTTTTTGACCGAAAAGGACAACAGAAAACAGGCGCCAATTTCGGTATTTACCAGCTGAATATTCCCTGCGTTTTTATTCACAATGCCTTGCACCAAGCTTAACCCCATTCCCATACCTTTTCCTACATCCTTTGTCGTATAAAAAGGATCGAATATTTTCAACTTATCTTTTTCCGCAATACCCTTACCTGTGTCACCGACACTGATAAAAACATTATCGTTGTCATAATAACTTAGCAACCTCAGCACCCGTGGCCCTTTACACTCCTCCATGGCATGGATGCCATTGATGATTAAATTTGTTAGTACCCGCTCAAGCTCGAGCCTATCCATTAAAATATGGGGCAAACCTGAAGCCAGTTCAGCAATAACCTCGACTTCAGCGGATAGAAGATCTTCGTTCAGCCACTCCAGTACCTGAGCAATGGTTTGGTTAATATCCAGCGGCGAAGGCGGCTCCTGGTTGAAATGGGGATGGGCACTCGAGATATTTAATTGCGTAATGATGCGATTAATTCGCTCAACCTGACGCAAGATTCGGTTAATTTTATCGGAAACATCGACACCACTTTTGCTTAAGCTATTCATCAATAGCTCAAGCGTTAGCTTCATGGTTGCCAAAGGTTGATTGACTTCATGGGCAATTCCGACCGACACCAAACCCAGCGCGGCCATTTTTTCTGTGGCGGCGAATTTCGCCTCTGACAACTTGACCTGTTCAGTGCGCTGCTCAAGCTGGCGTTGCAACATCTCGCGACTTTCGTGCTGCTGTTTAATAAAAAACCAGAAGCTGAGGAACGCCATGACAGCCACAGTAGCAACTAACAGATAAAGCCTATCAAGATTGTAGTGAGCTTCCTGATTTACAACGTCTAATGGCTGTATAACTTCCAGTACTCCACGCAAATCCCCTACTTTCCACCCTTTTTTGGGCGATTGCGGGTGGCTATTATGACAGTCGATGCAACCTTCCCGCATGAGGTCTGCCTGAGCAAAGCGAATGACTTCACGGCCATTGATTTTTTCAAATTCATAATAAGATTGCGTTGGATGGCGCGAAAGAAAATCCCATGCCCTCACGCGAAATGGATTATTAAGGCCGCCACTTTGAGCGCGCCATGAAAAGGGATAAGGGCTATAAAGAAAGGATTCCGCTCCAGATAATTGCTTACCTATTTGCTCACCTAATTTCATACTCAGCGTTGCCGGCAAAGGAATAGCATATTGGGTATTGAGATAATCATGACTGACGGTTATGTCAGGATGAGTACGGATCCGATCAACCACTTCAGAGGTATACAGGGTTCGAAATTCAGACAAAGTGTTTGCATATGTTTGACTATTTGTAAGCGCCATTTGCCGAATCAACCGGGATTGAAAATCGCCAACATACCAAATAAGAGCGAAAACCCCTACCGCCAGCCCCAAGCCAAGTGAAATGATAAGACGAACTTCATTATTGATGATTTTCATGAAATACTCAGGGCAATTTCAACTTTAACAAAGTGTAGCTCGATTTAGAAAGCTAAGGTGCTAAGGTCGGGTGAGAGTGCTTGCCAAAGCCATCTAATTACTCTGCACGAACACCCTATCCTAATACTAAAAAACAACAACAATTTTAAAACCGAAAAAATATTTGTAATTTGTTATTATGGACGCCGAATACGTTGTTGGCTTCATTTTGATCCACCCCCTGTTGCAGGAGAATGTAATGATAGAATCTACCGTGCTGAACCCGGAAACCTATCCAAAGCCCGATAGTCTTATCCTTGAGCTTTTTTATCACAGCACATCCATTGTAGTTACACCCGAGCAAACGCCTTTTCATTTGGGTAGGGATAATGCTGACTCCGGACTGTCTATCAGCTGCGAATTTACTTCTCGTCAACACTGCGCCATTGAATTTCATGGTGGTAAATTTCTATTAAATGACTTCAGTCGCAACGGCACCTTTGTCCAGTTAAATCGCACCACGGCGTTTCGTGTACAAAATGAAACCTCGCCCTTAATTGGCAGCGGTTGTTTTAAATTGGGAGCAGTTATTACTAGTGATGATGATCCGGAACGCATTTTGTTCAGAATCAAAACGTTTACAAAAAAGCTATAACTAGTTCAAATCAACTTGCTATTTAACCTATTTGTTATTGAACCTATTTTTATCAACAATTGTACGAAATGTTAAATTCACGCGTGACTTAATTGGCATTTTTGTGGGTGGCAAACAATGCAACCAATGCGTTTGCGTGGTGCCCTTCATAACCAGTAAGCTACCGTGTTGTAAAATTAAAGAAACAGTTTCTTTGGTCTGTTTGTGCTTCAAGGAAAATTTTCGCTCCGCACCAAAACTCAATGAACCAATCGCACCATTCTTTTGTAAATCTTGCTCCCCATCGCTGTGCCAAGCCATTCCTTCTGTGCCATCGTGATACAAATTGAGTAAACAGGAATTGAAAGTTTCACCGGTTTTTTGCTCTACTATTTCTTTTAAAATGAGTAGCTCCTCAACCCAGGGCAATGCGAGTTTCGTCGTTTTAGAATAGGTATATTGAAATGGCTTGTCGCCGTACCAAGCGACTTTTCGCCTGGTTACAATGCGCTTACCAAAAATGATTGCCTCGTCATTTTTCCATTCAATGTTAGTAAGCAAACTGTTTAAATAATGATTGGCATCCGGTAAAGATAATAATCGTTCATAGTAATTTACAGTGCCGTCTTTATGCAGCAGATTTCTTGGCTGGTCTGTATCAAACAGGTCCATTTTTTATATTCACCTTTTAAAAATTTTCCGCAAAGCCGATACACCAAGCCGCTAAAAATTGTTTAGCCGTATTACTCTTTAATAACTAACTACTTAATTTTGCCGCTTCCCAGCCGATCATTGCCAATTTTCTCGTACTACCCCACATATATCCACCAATATTCCCAGTCGCTTGGATCACTCTATGACACGGAATAAGAAATGCAACGGGATTACTGCCTATTGCCGTTCCTACAGCGCGCGACGCTCTCGGGCTATTAATTTTATGTGCAACAGTGCCGTAAGTCGTCAAATTCCCCAACGGAATTTTCAGCAGGCTCTCCCACACTTTTAATTGAAAAGGTGTACCGTTTAAATGCAACTTAATTTGATCTAATTGACTCCAGTCTTTTGTAAAAATAAGCAAAGCATCTTGCTGGAATTTATCGACAAAATGATGATAATTTGCGTTTGGAAAACGTCGCGTTAAATTGGACAAAGCTTCCTGTTCATCCTCTTCGAAAAAAATATGGCATATGCCTTTTGTGGTAGATGCCACAATTAATTTGCCAAACGGGCTTTCCGCAAAGCAATAATTTATTGCGAGCATTTCACCACCATTTTTGAACTCTCCCGGTGTCATCCCTTCAATATTGATAAATAAATCGTGTAGCCGACTTGTGCCGGATAATCCGGTTTCATACGCCGTATCGAGCAGTGTTGATTGCTCA
>JANYIO010000081.1 GCA_025362015.1 Gammaproteobacteria bacterium
GTGTTAGCTTCAAACGTACCATGCATGCCGAGCATACCTAGGAAGCGCTTGTCGGTTCCGGGGTAAGCGCCCAAACCCATGAGGGTATTGGTTACGGGATAATCGAGCATACGCACCAATTGCCGTAGCAATTCGGAAGCATTGCCCTGCACAACACCACCGCCGGCATAAATCATCGGGCGCTTGGCGGCCAACAGTAACTGCACTGCTTTTTTGATCTGACCTGCGTGACCACGAGTGGCTGGATTGTATGAGCGCAGCTTTACCTTGTTCGGATACTCATAGGGAAAAGTATTCGCTGGGCTCGTTAAATCTTTAGGCACGTCGATTACCACTGGGCCAGGGCGGCCAGTAGAAGCGATGTAGTAGGCCTTTTTAACGATCTCAGGAATTTCGCTTGGGTGCTTAACCATAAAGCTATGTTTTACGATAGGGCGAGAAATCCCTACCATATCAGTTTCCTGAAAGGCGTCTTCACCAATCAAGTGACTTTGTACTTGACCGGAAATCACCACCATAGGAATTGAATCCATGTAGGCCGTAGCAATACCAGTAATAGCATTGGTTGCACCAGGGCCGGAAGTTACCAGCACCGTACCCACTTTGCCCGTTGCACGAGCATAACCGTCAGCAGCATGGGTAGCCGCTTGTTCGTGACGAACAAGAATATGTTTAACGTCTTTTTGACGAAAGATGGCATCGTAAATATGCAACGCAGCGCCGCCTGGATAACCGAAAATGTATTCAACACCTTCGTCCTTCAGCGCGCGGATGAGCATATCTCCACCTGAGAGCATTTCCACTGTAATTCCCCTTTTACGTCATAGATGGACGTATATAACTTGTGTGCGATTGCACGTAACGGTGTTAGCGACTTCAGCCACAGACACATATGAATGATCCACGATACAAAACCCGGCAAGGTTCAGATCGGATCAGCGAAAATCGTGCAGGTATGCAGCGGCTTTCTAAGGTCGATACCTTGATAAAGGTACCGCCAGCAGATGGATCGCCGAGAGGGTGACTTGGCGTGATGCAGATGAGTGCCCGAGCTTATCGGTCATCTACTAACCATCTGGAGGAATGGCAATTTTGGCAACTTGCATGAGGAAGTCAAGAAAAAAAACCAAACTGCCCTGGCGCAATCTAATAATTTCACGTAGGCAGCATGCTGGCCAGAACTTTAGTAGCTGTATCTGGCCAGCATTAATTAAGACCGCAATTTCACTATGGGCAATAAGTAGTGCCGCAGGTGTTGTTGCTTAAACGTAAAGGAATCCCCCAATAACATTATCGGTATTGTCAGAAAAACCTTTACCTCCGTAACCCACTGGGGACGTGCTATCAACAAGCAATCCATACCCGAGGTTATCAGCAACCAATTTATTTAGCACGAGACCTAAACCACGAGCATCAATAATACCGCCAGATTTATTTTTTGAAGCATTAATGTAAATACCTGTACCCGACGTGACAACAATATTATTAGTTAAGACGTAACTACCGGGGACGGCGACCATTGTTTGCGCGGAGATGGGTGTTCGGTCATCTGCAAATGCGCCGAATGAAGTAATAATTAAAAATGCGGAGAAAAATAAATATTTAAAAAAATTGGCATTGATAGTGATTCATAATTCTTCCTGTTCGCTTAAAAAATAGGAAAAATAAATTCAGTTTATGCAGTATAACAAAAAAGCCTGCTGGAGAATAAAAATCCCCAGCAAGCAGTCGCGCAGTAATTATTACCTAAGGTGCCAGCCGCATCACCAGCCTCTGCTCGCCAAGCTATTTCAGTTAATTGTAAAAAAACAAAGATGAAGGTGATGCGTACGCCCAATGCCATCCCATCAAACTCGAGTATTTTCTTTTCTATTTTTTATAATGTAAATAGGGAAAATATTATTGTGGCGCAGCAGGTTACATTTGTGGCATAAGACGTTACATTTTAACAAAAAATTCATTAAAAAATTTATTCCCAAGATAAACTTACCGACATCGCAGGATTAAACTTACTGCCTGGACAAATTCATGCCACTAAATAATACTTTAGCTTTATGGCATTTAAATTTTTATATCATATAAAAATATTAACTTTTAACGACAACCCTACCCCAACAAGATTAAATTTATTTAATAGCGCACCCCGTTATTAAAAAATAAAAATAATAATTTCACCTGGATCAATTGCAAATCTATACTGGGTTTCCGATACCTTTCCTGATTGGAACGGCCGCGCAGAGCAAGACGGCGATCAAATTGTCATGCACGGTGATTGCGCTAAGGATGTGGGCCACGACGGAATGAAGTGGGAAATCACCACAAACTCAGCGAAAAGCGAAGGCTTTGGTCACAGGAAAGAATGGCGTGAAGATGGCCACTTAGGCATCACCATTGGTTTCGCTAACACTAAACTTACACGAGAGGGAAAATGCAATTCACTGCACGTGCTTGAGGCGATAGATATTGGCTCAAGACTATAGCTACGCCTAACTGTGGATAAAGAACTAATGGTTCTACCAACAGGACATACAGAAAAACAACTGTTAGAACTTGAAGCACGAGCGCATGAATTCAATTAAAAAATTCTGCCTTTATTTATTTCCTTACCAGAAAAATACATACCTCTCACTGAAATAGCTGAGACAAATTAAACACACCTCGTTTACGATTAAACTACTGCTGATAACAATAACCAGCAGAAAAAATTCTTATCGCTGCCGAAGGCCTAAGCATTGAACCATTCCTTGATGTGCATTATCAAAAAACATCATCTCCTCTAAAAACACCCCCAACAAAAAATATGCTTATGAATAGACCAATCCTCAGTATAAATAGCATATTAAAAGCAGAAATGTGTGTTAACGAGTATTTCCAATAACCCCGCTTTAGATAAATTTCTGATTTTTTATGTTGTTGGTTATTAAAACTAAAAGTGCGCAGCATGTCAAAAAAACTGAGGCTTAATCCATTAATACACTCGGTTTAAAATCGGCCATTTCTATAGGAAGCATAGGATTTTTTAGCGCAATAACATGACGCTGCTTTAATTTCAAATTATCAATAAACTTCCCGTAGTGCTGCTTAAAGAGAGCATCTAAAACACCATTGCTACCAATTATTTTTAACCCTGAAGTGATTCGCTCTGCCAAAGCTGGATTAGCAGGGTTCACATAAAACACCAACGGGAAAGGGTAATACACCAGTAATGAAGACTCCATAGCCAATTGCCCGACAGCTTTAGCTCTTTCATTAAAAACCCCATCCACTTCGTTAGCACCGAAGGAAACATAATCAAACTCTTTGTCGCGCAAGCGCGTAAACAGCTCGTCAAAACTACCTTTCTCTACTACAGGGTAACCGTTGTGGCGAAATAGCCCTGCATCAGCCCACGTGTTAGGAATACCTAACCGCAATGCTTGTAGCTGCTCTGCTGTTGTGATTCCCGCAAACTTTTCACGATCAGATTCTCGGATGATCAGTATGCGATAGCCCAACAAGCCCTTCATCAAGGGGATTGGAATAATAATTTTCTTTTCGTTAGCAAGTTTTGTATTCCCGGCCACTGTGGCAAAAATATCAAAACCTTTATTACGAAAAACGCTCGCTTCATCTTCTGCTGCGGGATAATCCGTTTTATCCTCTATTAATTTCCATTTGCCATGGGTTGCCTGTGTAGCATCTAATGTGGCTTTTAAAACCGCTAATTCATAAATTTGACGCGAGGTAGTTTTATTGGCATTCCAAAACTTTACGTCAGCGATTATTTTTTTCGAATTTGTGCCATTTGAATTTGTATCAGCAGGCGCAGCTGCTGCTGAATAGCAAGACACAGATAATATTGCGGTCACTATAAATAATTTAATGCCAAGGAATAGCTTGCGTGAAAAAAATATTAATGCAGATTGTTGATACATAATAATTGGCCTCGCTTTATGATTGATATTTTTTTCAGTACAAAAAAAATGGAGGCAAATATTTCATATCTGCACTCCACTTAGTTTACTGAACCCTAGACTGAAACCTGGATCAGCAGACGATTTAATGATTGTAAACTTAACTACTCCGCAAACGGGTGACGCAACACAATAGTTTGTACACGATCCGGGCCAGTAGAAATTATATCAATGGGCGTAGACATCAACTGTTCTAAACGTTTGATATAAGCTCGGGCATTGGCCGGTAGTTCTGCCAGTGTTTGCGCACCGACTGTAGATTCACTCCAGCCCGGCATTTCTTCATAAACAGGCTGAATATCTTCCCAACCTTCGGCAGTGAAAGGAATACCTACCGAATTGCCTTTAGAATCTTGATAGGCGATACAGATTTTTACCGTAGCCAAACCGTCCAACACATCCAGCTTGGTTAGGCACACACCAGTAACGCTATTGATGCGGTTTGCATGGTGTACCGCTACCGCGTCAAACCAACCACAACGACGTTTACGACCGGTAGTAGCGCCAAACTCGTGGCCCTTTTCGCCGAGGTAAGCGCCCACTTCGCAATCCAGCTCAGTAGGGAATGGGCCTGAACCTACTCGTGTAGTGTAAGCTTTGGTGATACCCAATACATAATCCAGATACAACGGGCCAAAACCAGAACCGGTTGCGGTGCCACCTGCCGTAGTATTTGACGAGGTAACGAATGGATAAGTACCGTGGTCAATGTCTAACAATGAACCCTGCGCGCCTTCAAACAATATGCTGCGGCCTTGTTCGCGAGCTGTGTGCAGCAAGTCGGTGACATCGGCTACCATTGGCAACAATAGTTTTGACCAGGCAACACAATCCGCCAACGTTTTTTCGAAATCAACTGCCGCAACTTTAAAATATTGCGTAAGTACAAAATTGTGATACTGCAAAATTTCTTTGAGCTTAACAGCAAAAGTTTCCATGTCGAGCATGTCGCTGACACGTAAGCCGCGACGCGCAACTTTATCTTCGTAAGCCGGGCCAATACCACGACCAGTGGTGCCGATTTTAGCAGCGCCACGAGCAATTTCACGCGCCTGATCCAGAGCAACATGATAGGGAAGAATCAACGGACAAGCAGGCGATAAGCGCAAACGCTCGCGCACAGGCACACCTGTTGCCTCAAGCTCACCGATCTCTTTAAACAGAGCTTCAGGCGACAACACAACACCATTGCCAATTAAACAGATAACACCTTCACGCAAAATACCAGAAGGAATTAAATGTAAGACGGTCTTTTTGCCGTCGATAACCAAAGTATGGCCGGCGTTATGGCCGCCCTGAAAACGAGTGACCAAAGAAACCTGATCAGTCAGCAAATCTACGATTTTGCCTTTGCCTTCATCACCCCACTGGGTGCCCAATACGACAACGTTTTTGCCCATGACTGAATTAACTCTCTGTTAAACAATTGAAAAAAATTAACGAACAAGAAACTAAAGAACCAGAAATTAAAGAGCACAAAATTAAAGAACAGCGACCTGATATGTACCATTCACTAAGCGCAATTCACGATCACCCGCAAATTGTTGCAGATTAGCAACATAAACCACACGCTCGCCCGCTGCGCGTAAAGCCTGCACCGCTTGCCATTGCTGGCTAGCGCCATTATCAACAACAGCAATTGCTGTCACCGCGATTGGGGCTAATAAACCTAATTTACTGACAGCACTAACATCTAACGCGAAACCTGTAGCAGGGCGTGCACGACCAAACACTTCACCAATGTGATCATAACGACCACCACTCGCTATAGGGTTACCATAACCGGGAGCAAATGCAGCAAACACCAAACCCGTTAGGTAGTGATAGCCACGCAATTCACTCAAGTCAAAATAGAGCTCTGCTTCTGGATAACGCTGTGCCATCACTTCTGCCACAGCTTGTAACTGGTCAACTGCTGCAACCGCAGCAGCGACGCTCGCAAACAATGCGCGCGCGCGCGCCAGAACAGCGATGCCACCAGACAAAGCGGGTAACGCCAATAGCAACTCAGCACAGGCAACATCAGCCACATTTTTTGCAACCCATTGCCGAATTTCAGTAATGGCTTTGCGCTGTAATAAATCGAAAAATTCATCTTCTTGCGTAGCGCTAAGCTTTGCTGCTTCTGCAAGTGCGCGGTAGATGCCCACGTGACCTAAATCGATATGTAGCTTAGGTAGCCCGGTAATACGTAAAGATTCCAACAACAACGAAACGACTTCAATATCTGCCGCTATGTCAGCTTCACCATAAAACTCAAGGCCAACCTGAATAGGTGTGCGTGTTGCCAAAGGATTTTTAGGTTTGGTATGCACCACGTGGCCAGCATAACAAAGACGGTTAGCACCAGTAGCGGCCATGCTATGCGCATCCATCCGCGCAGTTTGCGGAGTGATATCTGCACGCACACCGAGGGTGCGACCGGTAAGCTGATCGGTTACTTTAAAGGTAAGTAAGTCTACATCTCGGCCAAGGCCAATAAGGAGTGAGTCAGTGTATTCCAACAAAGGCGGAATCACTAAGTCGTAGCCCCAGGTGGAATATAAATCCAACAATTGGCGGCGTAACAATTCTAGTGGTTTAGCTGCAGCGGGCAGAATTTCTTCCACTCCATCTGGCAACAACCAGCGATCGGCGTAGGTCATAGGGAGACTCTAACAATCCAGTGATAAAACAGTCACTTCACAAGAAGAAATCAACTGTTCGAACATAAAAAAACCGAGCGAGCGGCTCGGTTTCGGCATTTTAACACTGATTGCGGGGAAGTTTGTAGGTTAATCGTTATCGACGACCTACCTATTTTCCCCACAATCTATTTCTTGTTCCCCCGCCATCTATTTCTTGCCTAGCGGATCCTTTAAGTAGCGAAAGAATTCACTTTTAGGATCCAGTACCAATAAATCTTCTTTTGAGCTAAAACTGCTACGGTAAGCATTCAAGCTGCGCACAAAAGCATAAAACTCTGGATCTTTATTGAATGCTGCGGCGTAAATTGCAGCAGCTTTTGCATCGCCATCACCTCGTAGGCGTTCAGCATCACGGTAAGCATTGGCTTCTAGCACAACACGTTGGCGGTCAGCATCCGCGCGAATAACTTCAGCCTGTTCTTTACCTTGTGAACGATATTCGCGCGCTTCTTTTTCGCGGTCTGCTGCCATACGGTCAAACACTGACTTGCTGACCTCTGGCGGGAAATCGATGCGCTTCACGCGCACATCTGCCACTTCGATACCCAGGGAGTTATTAGCGGTTTCGTTTAAGCTTTTCTTAAGCTCAGCCATTAACTCATCGCGCTGACCCGACACTACATCGTGCAAGGTACGGCTACCAAACTGGCTACTCAAGCCAGAAGCTACCGTTTGGCTCAACTGGTTAATCACCATTCGTTCGTCACCATTGGTAGCTTTATAGAACGCAGTCACGTTACTTACACGCCATTGGATAAAGGAATCCACCACCAAACGCTTTTTATCTAATGTATAAAAACTCTCTGGGGTCATATCCATTGTTTGTAAACGGCGATCAAAACGACGCACTTTGTCTGTCAATGGCATTTTAAAATGAATGCCTGGCTGCACATCAACCTCGATCAAACCACCAAAGCGCAAAATCACTACACGCTCAAATTGGGTAACAATATAAAAACTACTTAACCCAACGATCAGGGCGAGCACAACAATAATCAGCGAGAATAAATTTTTAGTAGACATTAGCGCACCTCTCGACGAACAACTGGACTACTGACTTCAAGATCGTGCAAGTTATGGTCATTAGCACTCTCAGCTGCGGCAGGAGGAATTTGATGGGTTAGTTTATCCAGCGGCAAATACAGCATGCTGTTATTGCTGACATCAACCATCACTTTGGAAGATTTCCCCATTACAACTTCCATCGTTTCCAAGTAAAGACGCTTACGAGTCACTTCAGGTGCACGCTTGTATTCAGCCAGTAACTTTTCAAAACGGTCAGACTCGCCTGTTGCTCGCGAAACTGCTTCAGAGCGATAAGCTTCAGCCTCTTCCAATAAGCGTTGCGATTTACCACGCGCCTCAGGAATAATCCCGTTTGAATAAGACTCCGCCTGATTCTTCAAGCGCGACTCATCTTCTTTGGCTTTTATCACATCATCAAATGCAGCACGAACTTCTTCAGGTGGTTGCCCCTGTTGAATATTGACATTAACAACTTGAATTCCCGTGCCGTAATTATCCAAATAAGTTTGCAAACGCTTCTTAACTTCGATTGCGATATCATTTCGCCCTTCAGATAAAACCTGACTCAATTCGGCAGAACCAACTGCGTGACGCAAAGCGCTATCTGTAGCATGTTTGAGGCTATTATCCGGATCTTTCACATTGAAGACATAAGCCTTAACGTCTGATACGTTGTATTGCACAGAGATAGGCAATTCAACAATGCTTTCATCCTGAGTAAGCATAAGCCCATGCGTGGAATATTGGCGCTGACTGGTAACATCGACAGGATAAACATTCGTAAGTAAAGGGGCATTCCAATGCCAGCCAGAATCTTTAACTTCCTGAAAAGCACCTAATTGCAAAACGACAGCACGCTGCTTGGCATCCACAGTATAAAAACCTGCAAGCACATAAATCACTAACGCAATGCCCGCAATAATCGCGAACAATATTCCAGAACCGCCATTAGAAGCATTGCTTCCACCACCAGAACCATTACCAAAAATGCCATTGAGCTTTTTCTGAAACTTTTTTAAAGCCTCATCTAAATCGGGTGGGCCATCATTGCCACGACCGCCGCCCCAAGGATCTTTTCCCTTGCCTTTACCCGCTCCGTCTTTATCGGCATTGTCTTTTCCCGGTTCATTCCAGGCCATAACTGTCTCCAGTGCGTTCAAATGAGAAATGTAACGTTAAATTCGAAAATGTAAAGTTTGAAAAGATGTTAGGGCGATGAATGCGTTTTTCAATCCGCCCAGACTAAAGATTCGAAACTTAATGCTTGCGCACTTAAAATACGCAGCAAATAACTTTTAGGAATACGCAAGTGCAGCTCACAAACACCATCATCGCGATAATGTTCATCACCAATCGCTTGCTGTTGATAAAGCGCAGCACGGAATTTACCTTGCAATGGGCTGAGCAACAAATCCCCTATCACCATTTCCTCGCCTAAAACTTCGGAAATAGCTTGCTCCAATAAATCACAACCCGCACCCGTTTGTGCAGACAACCATACGGCAATGGGCTTACCAAATTCGTCGCGGTCAATGCGCGGCGCCACAGCGATTAAATCAATTTTGTTGTAAACTTTAAGCTGCGGCAACTCTGCCGCACCAATTTCTTTCAACACCAAATCCACTTGTTCAATGTTATGCAAACGCGCCTCTGCAGGAGCATCAATCACATGCAACAAAAGTGTTGAGTTGCTTGCCTCTTCCAAAGTTGCTCTAAACGCTTCAACCAATTTATGGGGCAGATGACTAATAAAACCTACAGTGTCGGCGAAGACAACACCGCCAATATCTGCCAACTCTATGCGGCGCATGGTCGGATCGAGCGTGGCAAACAGTTGATTTTCAACGTACACATCTGCACCAGTAAGCCGATTAAATAATGTGGACTTACCCGCGTTGGTGTAACCAACTAAAGAAACAGTGGGTATTGCAGCACGCAAGCGCGAACGCCGACCTTGTTCACGCTGCGAGCGTACTTTTTCAAGACG
The DNA here is from genome assembly GCA_025362015.1 of Gammaproteobacteria bacterium. Classification (GTDB taxonomy): domain Bacteria; phylum Pseudomonadota; class Gammaproteobacteria; order Pseudomonadales; family Cellvibrionaceae; genus Cellvibrio. The sequence goes on from JANYIO010000081.1 coordinate 9,654, forward strand.
TTGTTCAATGAGAGTGATGCGGCCACGCAATAAACGACGGTCGGTTTCCAACTGGGTTTCACCAGGGCCACGCAAACCTATTCCGCCTTTTTGGCGCTCAAGATGCGTCCACCCACGCACCAGGCGAGTGGACATATGGCGCAACTGTGCCAGCTCAACCTGTAACTTACCTTCGTGTGTGCGGGCGCGCTGTGCAAAAATATCGAGAATTAAACCAGTGCGATCGAGCACACGGCATTGCAATTCTTTTTCGAGATTACGTTCCTGACTGGGGGTAAGCGTGTGATTAAAAATCACTAACCGTGCTTCATGCTCAGTAACGAGTTGTTGCAGCTCTTGCAACTTACCAGTACCGATAAAAAACTTGGCTTTGGGAGACACGCTTTTGCCAGTAACAAAAGCAATAGGATCACCTCCAGCAGAAAGCACCAGCTCTTCAAACTCGCGAGGGTCTTCCGGCTCCTGGCCGTGGGATAAGTTCAAGTGAACTAGCACCGCTAGCTCACCTGACGGGGGGCGGTCAAAAAACAATTAGCGACCTCAGGAGATTATTGCAAAAGTACGAGGGCTTTTTACCAATGTAGTCACCAAGGGCTCTCATCAAAAATTGCTACTCGGCTTGTTCGTCGTCTTCTTCGCCTTCAAACACACCAGCTTCATTCAGCAACGGAACACGTACAGCGCGAGAAGGAACAACGGTGGAGATAGCGTGCTTATACACCATCTGGCTAACGGTGTTTTTCAGCAGCACAACGAATTGATCAAAAGACTCAACCTGACCTTGTAACTTGATACCATTAACAAGATAAATGGATACAGGGACACGCTCTTTTCTCAGAACGTTCAGGTAAGGGTCTTGTAAGCTATGCCCTTTTGACATGTTTATTCTCCTAGGGATTATTAATTATTAACTACACAGAAATTACCCACCTAAGCCTTCAAAATACCGAACACAAAGCGTGGATGAAAGTATGAAACCGATTTTAGATTTTCACATACCCATTATATGGCTGCGCACTGTATAAAATTCAAGGCACAGCGCACAATTTCTTCTTTAGAGAGTGAATTTCCATCATCGTGATCAGTATAGAGCCAATTTAAAGATGTGCTGGGATAATTTTGCCAACCTCTCAGCCATGTAAGCTGCCGCTTGGCGAGCTGGCGAGTTGCGATGATGCCGCGCTCAATCATTTCATCCTGCGTTAAACTTCCAGCGAGATATTCCCATGTCTGGCGATAACCCACTGCGCGAATGGCAGGTAAATCCACATGCAAATCCGGGCGGGCATACAAACATTGCACTTCAGCAATCAAACCTGCATTTACCATTTTGTGAAAACGAAGTGCGATGCGCTCGTGCAATACCGAACGATTACGGGGGGCAATAGCAATTTGCACGACGCTAAAACGCTCACAAAAAGCGGGGAATGAATTTTGATTTTGCTCCGCACGCAATTGACTCATGGTTTTACCGCTAACCAGAAAAACCTCAAGCGCCCTGCTTATTCGCTGCGAGTGATTAGGATGAATTTCCGCAGCAATTTCCGGATCAATTTTTGTCAATTGTTGATGCACAAAAGGCCAACCAAATTCAGAAGCATCGCGCTCGATTTGTGCACGCACTTCAGCATCCGCTTCAGGCATTGCAGCTAAACCATCGAGCAATGCTTTGAAATAAAGCATAGTGCCGCCAACCAGCAACGGAATTTTTCCTTGCGCGTGCATATTTGCAATTTCACGCTCGGCATCCGCACAAAAATCTGCCGCAGAATAGGGTTCGGAAGGATCGCGAATATCAATTAAGCGATGTGGCGCTACGGCCAATTCTTCCGCTGTTGGCTTTGCGGTACCTATATCCATACCGCGATACACTAGCGCGGAATCCACACTGATTAATTCCACCGGCAGGTGTTGGCGCAACGCAATGGCCAAATCAGTTTTTCCAGAAGCCGTAGGCCCCATCAAAAAAACAACCAATGGTTTTGTTGCACTGAGTGCATCGACTGCGCGCATTACTGGCCACGCATAAACATTTTGTCTAATTCATCCAGCGATTGTAGCAACCAAGTTGGGCGACCATGATTACATTGGCCGCCACGTTCAGTGGCTTCCATATCACGCAGTAAGGCATTCATTTCAGGAATGGTGAGTTTGCGATTTGCGCGTACTGAACCATGACAAGCCATAGTACTGAGAATTTCATTGATATGATGTTGAATGCGTTCACTGCTGCCATGTTCAATTAAATCTGCTAAAACATCGCGCACTAATTGATCCACTTTGCCACGATTTAAAATTACGGGTACTTGGCGAATTAAAATACTTTCTGGCCCAGCGCGCTGTAATTCAAAGCCGAGATTTTTAAATGTTTCTTGATGATGCTCAGCGCAGTCTGCTTCTTTTTGACTGACCGCAATACTTTCTGGCACCAACAAGGGTTGCGTTTGAACACCCCCATTTGCAAATGCTTCTTTCATTCGCTCGTAAGTAATACGCTCATGTGCTGCGTGCATATCCACCAGAATTAAACCTTGCGCATTTTCGGCAAGAATATAAATACCTTTAAGCTGTGCGATGGCGTAACCCAGTGGTGGAATATTTTCATCGCCGCTATTGGGTAGCGATGAAGCCGGCATAGATGCAGAAGACTGCATTAATTCGCCGTAAGTTTTTAATTGCTCACTCACCCCACCACTCGCGCGTGGATAATTATTTTGGTATTGATTATTCAATGAATATGAGTGAGAGCCCATTGTTGCGCTGTTCGCGGGCGATGTGCGCAAGCTTAAATTTTCTTGCCCACCGAATTCACCTGCTGCAAGGCCCTGCAACACTACTGTTGAGGATAAAATATTTTCATCGTCACTGCGACCTCTTTGCAGTGAATCTTCCGGGCGAACTTTCGCTAGCGCGTGATGCAAACTGGAATAAATAAAATCGTGCACGCTGCGATTATCACGAAAACGTACTTCATGCTTAGTGGGATGCACATTGACATCCACACTTGCAGGATCCACTTCCAGATATAAAACAAACGCAGGATGGCGACCATGATGTAAAACATCTTGAAATGCCTGGCGCACAGCGTGACTGACTATTTTGTCGCGAATAGCCCGGCCATTAACATAAAAATGTTGCAAGTCTGCCTGGCTGCGTGAGAATGCCGGTAATGCAACCCAGCCCCATAAACGTAATGCACCGCGCTCAATATCAATAAATAATGCGTTCTCCATAAACGCAGGCCCACACACTTGGGCAACGCGTCGCTCTTGTTCTAATTGCGTATTTCCCGCACGCCACGCATAAATTGCACGACCATTGTGGCGCACATTAAATGCCACATCAAAACGCGATAAGGCTAAACGTTTTATGACATCTTCAAGATGGGTGTATTCAGTTTTTTCAGTGCGTAAGAATTTGCGACGAGCGGGCGTATTAAAAAATAAATCGCGCACTTCAACGGTAGTACCACGCGGGTGTGGTGCCGGCGAGACTTCAGCTGCCATATCGCGACCTTCAGCAACCACTTGCCAGCCGGCACTTTCTTCATTAGTGCTACTGAGCAATGTTAAACGCGCTACCGAGCTAATACTGGCTAAAGCTTCACCGCGAAAACCTAAAGTTGCTACTGCTTCAAGATCATCGAGCTCATAAATTTTACTGGTAGCATGACGGCTAAGCGCGAGGGGTAAATCCTCTCGCTCGATGCCGCCACCATTGTCGCGCACGCGCATTAATTTTATGCCGCCATCTTCAAGATCAATATCCAAACGTGTAGCGCCAGCATCCAAACTATTTTCCAGTAATTCTTTAATAACGGATGACGGGCGCTCAACCACTTCACCCGCGGCAATTTGGTTGGCCAAACGCGGGCTGAGCAATTTAATTCTTTTCAAGGACACAATTTCCATAACATTTATTACAAATGATAAGCCAGTAAATTTATGGGACAAACATGTTAAGGCGATGGAAATTTACAGCAATATATTATTCATCAAGACTCTTGAATTTTAAAACTCAGAAATTTTAAGACTTTTTTAATTTTAAGATTCAGGAATTTTAATTGTCTGGCCAACTTTTATTGTGCGTGTTGATAAATCATTGTATTCCAATAGCTGATTAAGACTGACATTGTAATGCGATGCAATAAAGGTCAAGGTCTCACCACGCGCAACTTTATGTTGGCGCTGAACAGGTTCAGATTTATCGCCAAACTGAACTGCCGCCAAATAAGTGCCCGCAGGTGGGTTCTGTAAAAAATATTGATGTAGCCCTTTAAAGACTGCTTGTGCCATTTGCGCACGATAAGCTGGTGACGCCAATTGACGCGACTCTTCGTTATTAGAAATAAAACCTGTTTCTACTAAAATAGAAGGCACGTCTGGCGACTTCAATACCATGAAACCTGCTTGCTCAACATGGCGCGCATGCAGTGGTGCAATTGTTGCGATGGAATTAAGTACGCTGTCACCTACTTGTAAACTTGAATTGACGGTGGCAGTCATAGACAAATCGACCAACACTCCCGCTAGCACTACGTCTTTATCATCCAGACTCACGCCGCCCACACCTCCAAATAAATCTGATTCATTTTCACGCTGTGCTAAAAAGCGCGCGGTCTCACTGGTAGCACCGCGACGCGACAAGGCAAATACTGAAGCCCCCTTTGCGGAAGAGTTGGTAAACGCATCGGCGTGAATAGAAACAAATAAATCTGCTTTCATATCGCGTGCGATATTGCGGCGTTTTTGCAGCGGAATAAAAAAATCGCTGGAGCGTGTAAGATGTGCACTGAAGCCTGGCTGCGCGTTAATAACCTCCACCAATTCTTTAGCGATTGCGAGCGTAACATCTTTTTCACGCATATTATTAGGCCCAAGCGCACCGGCATCTTCGCCGCCGTGACCGGCATCCACCGCAATTAAAATTGTGCGCTTACCACCGAGGTCAACATTAATTTTTGACTCTATCGTTTTTGTTTCACTCGCTTTAATTTCTTTGATTCTAGCTTCAGTGATCCTGGCTTCACTGGCTTTAGCTTCATTGGCTTTAGCTTCATTGGCCTTAGTTTCATTGGCCTTGGCTTCATTGTTTTTGGCAGCAATAGTTTTTAATTCATTCAATTTCGCTTCAGTCGTACTGGCCGCAATTAAATCCTCTAGATTCGCAGGCTCTTTTAATTCATTCGCTGGCGAATTACCACCGCCGCTCGCATTAAGCGTGCTCGCGCTAAGCGGTGCAGCAGGGTGGACCGCATCTGCAACACCGATCGGCTCGGCAACTTCGTATAAATCAAGCACCAAACGATCGTCACTACTACCTTGTTTTTTCAGAAAAAAACTTTTCGGTGTGACCTTCTTATTTAACGCCAGGATTAAGTGCAAATCTTTTTGATTGATGACAGAAGCATGAATAACATCCACCGGCGTTCCGGTAAGTGTCAGCGCGGCAAGTGCGGCTTCAAGTTTAGTATCGAGTGCAGTACCGGGGATATCCAATAAAACACGCATTGGATTCTCGGCAAAAACCAAACTGTGTTGCACTGGTCCATTCAAATCCAGTACCAGCCGCGTGTATTGCGCTCCGTGCCACACGCGCACATTGTTTACCGCGACAGATTGTTTGTCATTCATTGAAGGCGCACTATTCGCCGCCTGTGCAGTAAGGGCACAAAGCAATCCAACAACCCATAAACGAATACACGATAAAAGCATAGGACTTAAAAATCTCGCAACTATTAATAAATTTGAAGTCAGTAAATAAATCTGAATCAAGTAAGCAATGTAACGTAAGTAATGTGAAGTAAGTTTTGTTATTGGGATTCTTAAGAAATACACATAAATCCAAGCAAACCTACACTCAATGTTGCACTTTACCGCAGAGCCCCTAGCGGAACCAGTAAAATTGCCAACCCAATCACTCTTTACAGAGAGAAGTTTAGGCAAAAGCCCTGAACTGCGTAAAAATGCAAATACATTAACTTAGCCTAGACTCTATAAACAACCTTTTCCCCGCAGGGCGATCCATGAAATCAGAAGCCATAAAATTACTGTTACAACACTCGTTTGTTCGTCGTGGGTTATTGATTTTTGGTACTGGCCTCTGGGCAGCGCAAGCGCCAACTGCTAGCGCCATTGATTATGGTATTTATGATGCGCGCGCACTGGCGATGGGCGGTACCGTAGTTGCTGTGGGCACTACCAGCCAAGCCGCGTATTACAACCCTGCACTGCTCGCATTTCATGACGGCGATGAAGATAAAACTCGGGATGGTCGTACTTATTTTCCTACCATGGTAGCGCAAGCGGCAAACACAGTAGATTCTGCAGTGTCCGCTGCGAAAGATCATTTGGATACTAAACTGAGTAAGGCAGTAAATGCATTCAACGGGCAGTTCAACGCAGCTAACGCAGGATTAGTTGCCAATACATCGCGCGATTTGCGCAGCGTGTTAGATAAAATCGCCAATAAAGATTTAACCTTCGATGCTTTTGTTGGCTTGTCGGTTAGCGAACCTGGCGATCATGAGGGAGGTGCATTTTATTTAGGTGTTAGGGCAATTGGTGCAGGCTCATCGAAAGTCAGCCAAACCGATTTAGCTTTGCTTGACGAATACATCAGTGCAATGGATCAAATTGCTGGCGGTGCAACACTTGCCGCTGTTGCGGCCGCGCACCCCACTTTAGTCAATGCTAACGGCCAACTTATAGACCCTACCACCAATCTCACCTCATCCGCCGATGTTAGCGCTCTGGCGATTAGTGAATGGGGGCTAGCACTCGCCAAAGAGTTTACGTTTTGGGGGCAAGCGGTTTCTTTTGGCGTCACCCCGAAAATGATGCGTGTGGATGCATATCGCGACAATGCCAACTTTAACAATGTGGCAAACGTTAGCACAGATCAATTCTCAAATACCAAAAGCACGCACATGACCTTCAATGCTGACTTTGGAATTGCAGCAATATTTTTCGAGCACTACCGGCTCAGCTTCGCAGTGAAAGATGCTTTCGCTAAAGACTTCACCACCAAACAGGTTGTTGATCCAATCACCGGGCTCGTAGGGCCAGATTTAGTGGTAAAATTACACCCCCGCTCACGCATGGGTGTAGGCTATGTGAATGACGGCTTTAGTCTCGGCCTCGACTACGATTTGCAGCCATCCACCCCCATCGCTACCGAAGCGCCCAGTCAAGATTTAAGTTTAGGCGCGGAGTACCAACTCTTTGACAGCCTCGCGCTACGTCTTGGTTATCGTCAGGATCAGACCGGATTACGTGGAAATGTTATGTCGGGTGGGCTTGGGTTCCATTGGCGACGCTTTGTGGCAGATATTGCCTACTCACAAAGTAGCGATATGAAAGGTGGCGGATTGCAATTGGGGTGGACTTTTTAGTAACGCCATCACATAACGCAACACCACATCAACAAAACGATTGATGCGCCACGTTTTATTTGCCACCCTAGGCCTGCAACCTTGCAGCCACATTAATCTGATGCGCGAGTTAACGGGCTCACACCAATTAACCGATGCCACCACCCAGCTGAGACGGTAATGGAAAACAAAGACCTCTACAGTGCAAAACATAATGCCGAGCCTCTGGTTTCAATTCAGGCGCTTAACGCGTGTCGCATACTTGTTATTAATGGCAAAGGCGGCGCGGGCAAAACCACTATTAGTACCAACCTCGCGGCCTGGCTTGCGCACCGGGGCGAGCGCACTTCATTGCTTGATGCTGACCCACAAGGATCATCGAATTTTTGGGTTAAACGACGCGACGCAGAATTACCTCCAGTTTATGGAATCAAACTCGACGCCAATAGCCGCACCACCAATAGCTTCCAAATGCGTGCACCTAAATCTACGCGCTGGTTAGTGACCGATGCTCCGCCGGGATTATGTGGGCCAGCATTGGATGATTTGGTAAGAGATCACGATTTAATTCTCGTACCCGTAATGCCTTCCGATATCGATATTCGTACCAGTGCACGCTTTATCGGCGAGTTATTATTAACGCAAAATATGCGCCGCAATCGCAGGCCCCTTGCTGTTGTAGCCAATCGCGCCAAGCAGCAGACAAATGCCTGGGGACGCCTGGAAAAATTCCTGCTCAGTTTAAATATTCCTTATCCCACCACTCTGCGTGACTCACAAAATTATGTTCGCGCCTATAGTGAGGGGCGCGGAATTGTTGACTACCCACAACAAAGCCACTTGCGTGATCGCAATGATTGGGAAACATTAATTCGCTGGATTGATGCACAAAATATTAGCAACGCCTGGTGGAAAGAAAAACTAACTTTAACGACTCCACCTGAAAAAGGTTCAGAGCTAGCCTAAGCCTTCACGATGATAATTCCGGTTATCCTTGCACCAAAAACCTCCGCAACGAAAATAATCAACTAGAGTTAGCCTATCTATCTCTAGTTTCTCTATTTCGGCGTTGCTTATGCGTGACTCTTTAAAACTACTGCGATTATTGAGCCTGCCAGGAATATTTTGTGTTTTGACACTTTTTAGCCCACCCGGCACAGCGTCAAATACCGCAATGGTAATTAAATATGCCGCTGGTAGTGCGGCTGATGCACGGCCAGGACATAATTATGCTTATGAGTTAATGCACCTGATTCTTGCTCAAACCAAGGCAGAGTATGGCGACTATCGCCTAGAGCCTTATGTAGCAGAGTTAGATGAAAAACGTCAGGCCGTCCTGATGACGCAGGGAGATCTTATTAATTTGTCGGGCAACTCTTCTGGCACAGCTGTGGCTAGATCTGGTTCGATTCAGATACCTTTTGATATTTATCGCGGGCTATTGGGCCATCGAATCTGCTTAACTAACGCGGTTAGCAGAACACGGTTTAATGCAATTACTGATTTGAATTCGCTGAAGAAGATTCGTATTGGCCAGAGCATGGGGTGGTCAGACAGCGAAATTTATAGCTTTAACAAATTGCCGCTTATTCAAGCTTCTACTTTTGACGGCCTTTTAGGTATGTTAGCTGCAGGTCGCTTTGAGTGTTTAGCGCTTGGAATCACTGAAATTCAAAGGATCTACGAAAGCAGTCACACCAAAATGCCAAAGCTGGAAATTGAGAAAAATTTACTTATTTATTATGAGTATCCGTTTTATTTTTATATCAGTGCGAAGTATCCACAAATAGCAGAGCGATTTATCACAGGCATGAAAAAAATTCAGGCCAATGGTGAATTTGATCGTTTATTCAATCAATACTTTAGCCAGAGTTTAGATGATTTAAATATAAAATCACGACGAGTGATCTGCTTGCAATCCCCATTTATGAATAAGGAAAACCAATGCAAACAGGTGGAACCCATTCACTCACATGATGAAAAACCGCCGCTTCACAATCAACAATAACGTTAAAACATTATTTAAAAATGCGCGTCAGCATTACCAATTCAATTGTGGCTCCTTGTAATAATTAACGCCCAACTTATCCAACTGTGGCTTCAGTGCAGAAAGGCGCAACACAAATTCTGAGTATTGTCGGTTGGATTTTGTCGACCAACTTAACTCTGCAATAGCGGCCAAACGCGGCCATAAACGATTGTCCGCTGTAGCTTCAGTGGTTACCAGTTCCGACCACATAGGCGCTTCAATACCAACCACCAACGCATAATTATCAGGGTCAAAGCTATACACACGCTCAAGTGGAATACCTTGCGAGCGACACCATGTATAGGTATTCGGTTGCCCGTTATAATTTCCATGATCAAGATATGTGTATGAGCAAGGTGACAAAATTAAATGTATATTGCGGTCTGTTGCAGATTTTATATTGTAATTGTCATTCCATAATTGCAATAAAGAATCTGCACTTATATTGCCAGCAGACGACTCCTCCCAACCTATCATGGTTTTATGTAAACCTTTGACGATCAGATTCGTCTTTTCGATAAATTGCGGATAAAGATCATTTTTAATTTCGTCTCCCCCAACATGTACATATTGTGAGGAAAATATTTCTGTCAACTCAGTCAATACATCTTCGACGAATTGGTAAGTCACAGTAGAACTGGTCAAGCACAGCGAACTAAAACCAACCGCCGTACCGGTATATAAACCTAGGTTAGTAACATCACTACAGGCTAATTCATTATAAGATGCTATAGCGGCCTGAATGTGCCCGGGCATATCTACCTCTGGAATAACTTCTACCTCATTAAGTGCAGCAAATGCGACAAAATCTCTTAATTCTTGTTGCGTGTAAAAACCGCCCTCACCGCCGCCCACTTTTGTTGATCCGCCAACCGAGGTTAGCTTAGGATATTTTTTTATTTCTATACGCCAGCCTTGATCATCAGACAAATGTAAGTGCAACTTATTTAATTTAAATAGCGCCATGCGTTCAACATGTTTTTTTAAATACTCGATTGTAAAAAAATTCCTTCCAACATCAATCATACTGCCGCGCCACGCATACTGCGGCACATCAGTAATTTGTAGTTGCGGCAAGCTATAAGTATTTTGTTTAACGGTAGGGAGCAATTGTTTTAATGTCTGAATACCGTAAAACAACCCGGCATCAGTCTGTGCGCTTATCACTATATTTTGATTAATAACGAGAGAGTAACCCTCTGCACCAAGATCAACATTGCTCACGAGTTGCAGCTGAATTTTATAGGGCGCATCAGCGCTATGAATCACGCCCAAATCCGCTATGAGCTTTTGTAGCGCGGCAGCGCTAGCTACTGCAGAAACATCTATTTGCACATTAGCGCTCAACCCTATCTCAAAAGTGGTTTTTTGCACCACCATAGTGGTCGGCTGTGGAACCAGACTCAAAGGCGCTGGATCAGATGCACTAGATGATGAGCTTGCCTGTGAATTAGACGCTGTACTTGTATGCGAATCAGGTAAGATGTTTGTATTCGAAGAGCCACCACCACAGGACGAAAACATGATGATGGAAATTATTATTAATAAGCGCATATTGACTCTTTTATAGCAACTATGGTTTAAACACTAATACCAGCTTTATTCAAGCTCAATAAATATCCTCCATTCTATGAGTAAAGATCTTCGCTGTCATTGCTATTTTCGGTTCTGTCGCGTTAATAGATGCAAATCGCTTTAACCGATCTAATCGATTAGCCGCAATTAAAACAGCCACCAAGAAAAAACAAAAAAATTACTAGCTAAGCCAAGATCACATTTACGGGTTATGATCCCCAAAACTATTTGGGCACCAACTTGCGTTGCCTCAAAGGCGAAGTATTGGCTAGTGTCGGCCAATGGCAAAAGCTAACAACAAACATAGGTATTAAACATAAAGTTTAGCCGCGGTGAACAATTATTAATGTCACCTCCACTTAATATATAATCGTAGTAGAATCGAATTGCATATATGAAAACGAGACACTTCAAAAAAAGATAAAAACGTCAATATAAAAACGGATTCTACTAATGATAAAAAATAATGATTTACCTAGAATATTTTGGCGCAATTCAAAAAATTGGATAATTCTCATCCTATTGATCATTATTGTGATTCTTGTGTATTTACTGCTATATAGATTTTCTTCAGAAACAAAGAGTATTTTTTTTATTTCGCAGGTCGCTGAACCGGAAAATAATTTTACACAAAGTGCTGACAACATCCATTCAGCCAGTAATTTAAGCTGGGCCGGACGGCCAATGGCCCTACCTAAAAAAGTTTATAGCGAAGATGATGATTATAAGAATGCCACCACGAAACAAGGCATGCGTCGTTATTTAGCGAAATATCCGAATGGCGAGCACGCAACTATGGTATCTCAACTATTGATAGCTGTTTTAGATAAAGAACAGCAGCATCTGAATGCATTACATAAAAAACTTCAAGAATTTGCACCAGGACTTGTAATGGTTGAAATACCAAAGGGACAATTCCAAATGGGTGATTTATCTGGTGAGGGACACAGCGATGAGAGGCCGGCCCATGAAGTTACAATATCATCATTTTGGTTGAGCAAAAATGAAATCACTTTTGCGCAATATGATCTTTTTGCAAAAAACAAAGACAAACCTGACGATAGTGGTTGGGGCAGAGGAAATCGACCGGTCATTAATGTCACCTGGAACAATGCTCAAGCGTATGCCAAGTGGTTAAGCGAAAAAACGGGCGAAAAATTTCGGTTGCCAAGCGAGGCCGAATGGGAATATGCGGCAAGAGCGGGGAGCACAACAAAATATTCATGGGGTAATAGTATCTCTTGTGGCGATGCAGATTACTATTATGAAGAATGCAATGCGTGGGGAACATCACCTGTAGGGCTCTATAAGCCAAATGGATTCGGTTTATATGATATGAGTGGTAATGCATGGGAGTGGGTGACGGACTGTTTTCATTTTACATATGATAAAGCACCAGTGGATGGTACTGCATGGGTAGCTGGATCTTGCGATTCACATGTTTTACGTGGCGGGTCCTGGAATAATGTACCTGATAGACTAACCCTATCCTATCGCGCTTCAAATTCTTCAGATTATCATTATTCAAATACCGGATTTCGTTTAGCGAGGGAAGATTAATTTATATGAATAAAAACACTACACAATTATTCTTCTGAAAAAAATTATCTACGCTTATAGATTTCTGATAATACGTTATTTGGCGATATAGAATAGTTGCATTGCGTAGACTGGAACAATGATAAATCATTTTCAATGCGGCTTGTATTGCGTTAACCACGAAGTAAACCAGCAGCTAAAAAATAAAAATCTCAACGCATTTTTACATGCGCTAAATTTTTTTGGAATATTTTTTCAGTTTAAAAAATAGTACAGATAATTTTATTTTTCAAAAAATAAGAACGCAAGACTTAGACTTCACCTTGCGCATACCCATCAACTTAAAAAATAACATTTTCCGGGCTGACTCAACCGCGGACTGCTTTTTCGATTTTGGCGACGTCAATTTTTCCCATTTCCATCATCGCGTCGAACGCGCGTTTGGCGACGATGGGGTCTGGGTTGATTATCGCTTGGCTCAATACGATTGGTGTAATCTGCCACGACAAACCCCACTTGTCTTTGCACCAACCGCATTGGCTTGCTTCACCGCCATTGCCGACAATCGCATTCCAGTAGCGATCGGTTTCGGCTTGGTCAACAGTTGCAACCTGAAACGAAAATGCTTCGTTGTGTTTGATCGCGGGTCCACCATTGAGTCCGAGGCAGGGAATTCCCATCACCGTAAATTCAACCGTCAACACATTTCCTTTTTTCCCCGATGGATAATCTCCCGGAGCAAGATGCACCGCATCGACGGACGAGTCGGGGAAGGTCTTGGCATAAAATTGCGCCGCTTCTTCAGCGTCGTGGTTGTACCAAATGCAAACTGTGTTTTTTGCTGGTTTGTTCATATCACATCTCCAATTATGATGAGTATCTCGACGACATATTATCTTTAGCTAGGTTACTTTTTTTGATATGCGAAATTGATTTTTAGTGGAAATTTTATACCAATTATTGACTTGAAAAAGCAGTTTAATCTTCTATGAACTTAACGTTTTTATGCACAGACTAAACAACCCTAGATTCGCAAATAATCCCAACATAAAGAACCAGGTTCTTGGACTAGGGTTTTTATTTGTTGCTATCACGTAATAAAGTGTCATATGCATTGTTCGCGCCACAACAAAAATCCAAATACAGATAGCAGCCCAAAGTGGATCGACACCAATCAACATTGCTAAAAAACAGGTTCCAAGCATTGCAGGAATATTTTCGAGCGTATTCATGAAGGTTCTATGTACTCTAAACACAAAAGATTCATGCCCGAGAGCCTCATCTATTTTTCCAGGAACCGATCCTTTCTGATAGCTTTTTGATTTTGTTGCAATAAGCCACTGAACGAATAACAACAAAATAATAAAAACAATTCCCCAGCATGAGGCCAAATAAATATCTTTAAAATTCATATATACATTCTCAACGAATATGCTCTGCATGTTAGGTGGGCCACTATACTAATTGTTGTTACACATTTAAATGTGACTTAAAAAATTAAAAACAATTCACTTTGACTCTGTTACTTCCATGGAATTAGTATTTATGGGGGGGGGGTGCGCTATTATTAAGTTGATAGCTATTGCAAAAAAAGAGTACTGTGGCCCACAAGTCGCGAACACAATCACTTAACACATCAGGCATCCATGGGATACTCAACACTCATTTTATTTACCATTGCCACATCCATAACGCCAGGGCCAAATAATATACTCATTTTAGCGTCTGGCGTAAATCATGGAATTAAGAAAAGTCTTCTGCATTTTTTGGGGATTGTGATTGGTTTCCCTATAATGATTATTGCCGTGGGGCTTGGCGCAGGAACTATATTCAAACAGTTTCCTGTTTTACATATTGGTTTAAAAATTATTGGCATTGTCTATTTATTATATTTGGCATATAAGGTTGCAACATCGCCAACGAATAAAATGGAAGTCGAAAATGAAAAGCCATTTACATTTATTCAAGCAGCCTTGTTTCAATGGGTTAATCCAAAAGCATGGGTGATGGCGATTAGTGCTGTTGTTACATTTACATCTGTATCCGGAAGTTATTTATTAGATGTATTAACCATTGCAGCTTCTTTTTTAATATTTAGCCCTCCATGCATAGCTTCATGGTTGCTTTTCGGCGCATCGCTTAAAGGTATGTTATCAAACCCAAAACGTCTTCATCTATTTAACATTGTTATGTCGGCATTGCTGGTTATGTCATTAATTCCGATAATACAAGAGCTTTGGCTAAGCTACACGGCATGAAGCACTTCCATTTGTGCTTAAATTTACACCCACAAAGCACTCAATTAAAAATAATTCTCTATGAATTTTCCTCGATTTATCGGACAGTTTTAGTGAGAGGCGCTTTGCCTCTCATATTCTACTGGGCTGATATAGCCTAAGCATGAATGGCGTCGATGTCGGCTGTAAAAGACTTCGATTCGATATGTTCAAACAAGCTTTGCTTCTGATGTGGTTTGGTAATCTTCATGATCAACCAATGTCATAGGGATACTCCTCTGGAGACATTGTTTCTGATTTAAAGTATCAGTTAAACTGGGGGGGTTCAGAGAAAGCTCACTGTGACTCTTAGGTTCATATTCTTAAGCTCTTGCGTAGAGCCTAAACCAAAACAAGAGTATGTATAATACTGACTGCATCACAGATTATTGGCGCAGTGCTGGATTTGCCGAATACATAAATTTAACCTAAGGAAGATTAGATTCACAAATGGATTGATTTTCATCGCTTCATTAATTTAAAGAGTTTGATTCGGTTATGCGATCATTTAAATACGTCGTTGTTTTATATATAGCCACAATCCTTACCTTGTTGAATTCATCAACAGTTAACGCTGAGGAAAAAATTCAATCACCCGAGATTAAAGTTCGTTACATAGGCCCAGGGTCAGCCTCTGGCGTAGATAAGCGCAACGATTATTTTATCGAACTATTACAACATGCTTTGGCGCGCAGTAAAAAAAATTACTCTATATCTATGGGCTCGCGTGGCCTTTCGGGTTTGCGTCAATTGTATGCTGTGTCAGACGGCACTGTAGATGTGGGCTGGAGTTTAACGACAGATGAAGCCGAGCAAAACCTACTCCCTATACGTATTCCGATTGACAAGGGCTTGATCGGTTGGCGGTTATTATTAATTAATAAAGATGATGAAAAAGTGTTTGCCGATGTAAAGACAATCGATGACTTGCGCGCGATGGTATTAGGCCAAGGCCTGGATTGGCCGGACACACCCATCTTACGTGCAAATCATTTTACGGTTCAGGGCGTTACTAACTACTCCGGTATATTTAAGATGCTCAAGCAAAAGCGTTTTCGCGCTTTTCCGCGTTCAATTCTGGAAATATGGGGGGAGCAGGAAGAACAAAAGGAATTGGATTTTGCGATAGAAAATACATTGCTCATTCAATACCCTGCGGCCTTTTACTATTTTGTCAATCGGGACAATCCTGTCTTGGCAAAAGATATTGAATTGGGGCTCGAGGCAATGATTCGGGATGGCGAATTTGATAAAATTTTTAATGCAAACTACGCCAAATATATAAAAAAAGCGCAACTGGAAACACGTCGTGTATTCAAACTTGATAATCCCTATTTACCAAAAGCAACGCCGCTCAATCGACCGGAGCTCTGGCTTGATGTTAAGAAGCAGCAGAAACGTTAAGGGTGGTGTAATAATAAATCAGTAGAGTTGACGCTATTGATTTTACTATTGACACCACAGTCGCTTGTTATGAGTTTTTAGCTACCTAAAACTAGTTTTTTGTAAATAGCCCAAAGTGTACAACTCTATTTTCAGGAATTTCTTCCGGTTATTGCGCCGAATAATGCGGGATACTTTGAGACAGTTTCACCTAGATACTCAATTAGCTCCGGTAGCGTATATAGAATTTCTACTATTTCAGAACTCATTACATTTATTTGAGCTTTTGATTTCAATTTTTGATCTGTGATTTCAGTGAAATTACCATGCGTAAAATATGACCAAGGAGTTTGAAATATGTATTCACCGGTACCTTGAGTAAATATATCTTTTCCAATAAAAATATATGTTTCAATTTCTGGAACCTCGGTATGAGCTTCAGTAAATGAAACACCAAAATAAGCCTTTCCTTTTTCCAGATCCATACCGTATTTCTCATAATAGTTTATTCAAAATTACAGACGTTAATATTTCCACCTCAAGACCAAGACTATCTTAATTTTAGTCAATGAACACAGGTACTTATTGATGAGTAAAAAATATAATTGGAAATATACGGCCGTATCGAAACCGAATATCAGGAAAGTGGCTATCTCGTTATCGGTGAGGCTTATGGCGTAGGAATGGGTTGCAATCGCTGCAAGCAGCAACATACAAAATGGTTTTGCAAATGCCTTATAGAACATACCCACAGGCTCCCTTATTTATTTTATTGACCGAAAAAGAAGATTGGTAACTTGTTTCTTTCGGCTCCTAAGGAATTTTAAATGCGTGGTTTTATTCGCAATGGATGAAGTAAAGACTATCAACCTTATTTAAGCTAGGAGGTCTATTACAGAATATTACAGGGTCTGCTAGAGCGTTGCTTAATCAGCGAGAGCCTAGCGGCACTATGGCCACTAACCCTTACTTAATATCGCTTACCAAGCCCTTCCGAAGTGTTGGGCTTCGTGCCTCAGCCCAACCTACGCGTAATATTTTATTGTTTGGGTGGCGTATAACTCGCTGACCATACGTTGCCATCAGCTAGAGTGCAGGATTGATCTGTTGGGCCAATTTGAAATGGGCCGGTATAGGTTGGGCATTTGCAAATAGCGAATTTTGTTGGCTTATTATTTTTATCCAACTCATACGCGCATGAAGCCGTCATGCAACCGGCGTAAAGTGCAGGAGTAGTAACGCAACTTTTGCTGGCGATGCCATAGCGTTTTGCTTCTGCAAAACTGAACGTAGAAATAAGCTGTGCTTTAGGAGCCATTGGTGCAAGGTCATTTTGATTTGCCTGCAAATAACTGCACACCGGCGCGGCAGCTAAGCTGTTGGTTGTTACACCGAGTTGTGCCGTCAGTTTTTCAGCAGCATCGGATACCATGTTGCGACATTTTGCACCGTCCGTACCACAAACCCGAATCGTTTCAATATAGGCTTCAGTATTTGAAATTGAATGAAGATCAACATAAGAATTTCCCGATTCAACATAACAGCGACATTCCGCATAGTTAGGATCGTCTTTCGAAAGTTTACACGGCAATGCTGGGAGGGGTTTACCATCTTTACCTTTTGTTTTTCCATCTGACCCCGAGTAATAACACAGTGCGTAAGCGCTGGATGAACAGCTTAAAAAATTGGTGGTAGAGAGAATAATATTGGCAGATGCTGTGCCATATTCCGTTGTCCAGAATTCATTTTTTACATAGGGTGCCGGGCAATCCTGTGTACAGGTAGAGGGCATAGTTTGAGCGAATGCGACGCCAGTTGCAGTGAAAAATAAAAAACTTATTAATGCAGTGGTGTAGTTAATTATTTTGTTCATTGACTTGTTCCTTGGGCGGATTCAACCGCGAAGTGCATAACTGTTTAAGCAGCTAAAGCCGCCATTTCTTTTTGCATTAAAGCAGCGGGCGTTTTGAATGACAATGTTTTTCTGGGTCGATTGTTTAATTGATCGACTGATTTTTTTACTGCTG